>NZ_JBSFYP010000004.1:0-226161 GCF_053599835.1 Micromonospora sp. NPDC005163 | reverse complement strand
GCCGCCCGCGCGGCAGCGGCGGGGCGCGGTCCGCGTACCGGAGCGACGGCCCGGCCCACGGCGGACGCCGAATGGGCCGGCGAACCGCCCTACGACCCGGACTTCGACGGTCCGTTGCGCGGTGCCAAGCCGGGTGCCGCGGCACCGGCGGCCACCCCGACCTACGAGGGGTTCGACCCGGGCGACGAGCCGCTGGACGAGGTCATCGACGAGAAGACCGCCCGGGAGTCCAGCGAGGAGCAGGCGGTACGGCTGCTCCGCGAGACGTTCGGGGCCGAGAAGATCGACGAGGTCGACGCCCGCTAGCGGCGCTGCCAGCGATGATCATTGGACGGTCGGCGCTGCCGACCGGGTGCGCTGCGCCCGCCGCCGGGTGGCTCGGCGAGCAGGACACCGAGGCAGCAGGCCCAGAGCGGGAAGGGCAGCACGGCGACCCGTTCCATGCCGCCCACCCCGATCCCGAGACCCTGCTGGGCGAAGAACAGCACCGTCCCGACCAGCGCGGTCAGCCCGGCGGTGAGGGTGAGCCGGCGCCACCGGCCGAGCATCGTGGTGCCCGGTGCCAGCCCGGCGAGGAGCAGGCCGAGGTTGCCCACTCCCATGATCAGGACAGCGCCGAGGACGTGCCGGTTCTCGTCGACGTCCGCTGGGTAGACGGCTGCCAGCGCGTACCCGCCGGTGGCCAGCAACAGCAGCGTCTGGGCCGACCGCACCACGCCGCCGCGACCGAGGATCCGCCCGGTCAGCAGGAGCCCGGCGGCGAGCAGAACGGCGGTGGCCAGCGTGGCGGTGTTCATCAGTGGGTGCCAGGGCGAGCAGACGTAGCGGGGTCGGCTGCTGTCCCAGATCCCGCAGTGGACGTTGCCGAGGTCGCTGATGTTGTGGGTGGCCCAGCTGTAGGACGGGTGGCGCCAACGAAGGCCGGTGACCAGGTTGGCGGCGAGGAAGATTGGTACGGCCGCCACCCAGCACAGCGCGCCGACCCGGGTGGTGCGGTTGAGGTTCATGCCGACGAGCAGACCAAACCGGCGGGTGTTGCCGCACTACGCGTAGGTGGCCGGTTCCGGGTAGTGACAGGTGTACTCCTTCCGGCTCCGGCGTGGGCGGACGCACCGGGCGGGGCGGGGTCGGTCCCAGCGGATAGGCTGGGCGGCGGCCGAGCAGACGAGTGCGAGAAGGAGCCATCCGTGCGCCCAGGTGGACAGCCGAACATGCAGCAGATGCTGAAGCAGGCGCAGAAGATGCAGCAGCAGATCGCCGCCGCCCAGGCCGAGCTGGCCGAGGCCGAGCTGACCGGCACCGCCGGCGGTGGGCTGGTCACCGCGACCGTCTCCGGTTCCGGGGAGCTCAAGGCCATCAAGATCGACCCGAAGGCCGTCGACCCGGACGACGTGGAGACGCTGGAGGACCTGGTCGTCGCGGCCGTGCACAACGCCGCCGAGGCGGCGCGTGAGCTGACCGAGCGCAAGATGGGTCCGGTCACCGGTGGCATGGGCGGCCTCGGCCTGCCCGGTTTCTGAGCCGGCAGATGTACGAAGGTGCCATCCAGGATCTGATCGACGAGCTGGGTCGGCTGCCGGGCGTGGGCCCGAAGAGCGCCCAGCGGATCGCGTTCCACGTCCTGTCGGCGGATCCGGCCGACGTCAACCGGCTGGCCGGCGCGCTGCGCAAGGTCAAGGAGCTGGTGCGGTTCTGCACGACCTGCTACAACGTGGCCGAGTCCGAGCAGTGCCGGATCTGCCGCGACCCACGCCGTACCGACGAGGTGCTGTGTGTGGTGGAGGAGCCCAAGGACGTGGTGGCCATCGAGCGGACCGGTGAGTTCCGCGGCCGCTACCACGTGCTCGGCGGCGCGATCAATCCGCTGGAGGGGATCGGTCCGGACAACCTGCGCATCCGGGAGCTGATGACCCGGCTGAGTGGCGGCAAGGTGCGCGAGCTGATCCTGGCGACCGACCCGAACACCGAGGGCGAGGCGACCGCCACCTACCTGGCGCTGATGGTGAAGCCGATGGGGATCGCGGTGACCCGGCTGGCGAGCGGGCTGCCGGTCGGCGGTGACCTGGAGTACGCCGACGAGATCACCCTCGGCCGGGCTTTCGAGGGGCGCCGGGCCGTCTGATTCGTACCCCCGGGGGTGGTGTCGTCCCTGACGATGCCACCCCCGTCGCGGTGCCCCGCCCCGCGCGGATCGATGTGTCGCCCCATGTGTTCGTCGTGCCGTCGACTGTCAGACCCCCGCGCAAGGTGTCGGCTTGATAGCGATTGCCTGACGCCAGTTCCGCTTCGCGTGTGACATGTCATAGCCTCCCGCACACGGACCGAGCCACAACTCGGCGTGGTCATGCGCATGACAGAGGTGAGAGATGCAGGCGAGAAGGCTTAAAACGGCTGTGGCCATCGCGGCCGTTGCCGCTCTGGCGGTCGGCGCGGCCGGCTGCGCGGAGAGCGAGCGCGACGGCGACAGTGGCGAGGCCAAGACTGGCGGCACCTTCATCTTCGCGGGTGCCGGTGACCCGAAGAACTTCGATCCGATCTTCAACGATGACGGTGAGTCGTTCCGGCCGGTCCGGCAGATGTTCGACACCCTGGTGAGCCACAAGCCGGGCACCGCGGAGCTGCAGGGCGGCCTGGCTGAGAGCTGGGAGCACGACCCGGACGGCAAGGTCTGGACGTTCAAGCTCCACCAGGGCGTGAAGTTCCACGACGGTACGCCGTTCAACGCCGCTGCGGTCTGCTTCAACTTCGACCGCTGGTACAACATGAAGGGCGCTGCCGCCCAGTCCCAGATGATCTACTACATGGACACCTTCGGCGGGTTCGCGAAGAACGAGGCCGAGGGCGCCGGCGAGTCGATCTACAACAAGTGCGAGGCCAAGGACGACGGGACCGCCGTCCTGACCCTGAACAAGTACAAGGGCGCCTTCCCGGGCGCCTTCGCGCTGACCTCGCTCTCGATCGCGAGCCCCGAGGCGCTGGGGAAGTACGACGCCAACACGGTGAAGCAGAACGGCGACTCGTTCGAGTACAGCGCCTTCGCCACCACCAACCCGGTGGGCACCGGCCCGTTCACCTTCGGTGGCTGGGACAAGGCCAAGAACGAGATCACCCTGAACCGGAACCCGGACTACTTTGGCGAGAAGGCCAAGGTGGACAAGATGATCATCAAGGTCATCAAGGACGAGAGCACCCGCAAGCAGGAGCTCCGTGCCGGCACCGTCCAGGGCATCGACTTCCCGGCCCCGGCCGACCGCACGGCGCTCGAGGGTGAGGGCTTCCAGGTCATCAACCGCCCGGCGTTCAACGTCCTCTACCTGGGCATCAACCAGAAGAACCCGAAGCTGAAGGACCTGCGGGTGCGCCAGGCCATCGCCTACGCGCTCAACCGCCAGCAGCTGGTGCAGACCAAGGGCCCGGGTGGCGCCAAGGTCGCCGACGAGTTCATGCCGGACACCGTGCTCGGCTACGCCCCGGACGTGCAGAAGTACGAGTACAACCCGGACAAGGCGAAGCAGCTGCTCAAGGAGGCCGGCGCCGAGGGTCTGACGCTGAACTTCTACTACCCGCCGGACGTCTCCCGGCCGTACATGCCGAACCCGCAGGAGATCTTCACCGTCCTGGCCAACGACCTGCAGGCCGTGGGCATCAAGGTCAACGGTGTGCCTCGCCCGTGGAACGGTGGCTTCAAGGACGACGTGCAGCAGTTCGGCAAGCACGACCTGCACATCCTCGGCTGGACCGGTGACTACAACGACCCGGGCAACTTCGTCGGCACGTTCTTCGGCCGCGGCAAGGCCGAGTTCGGCGACCAGTCGATGACCGAGATGTTCGAGGCCATCACCAAGGCCGACGCCACCGTCGACGAGGCGGGCAAGAAGGCGGCTTGGGAGCAGGTCAACAAGGACATCGCCGCCAAGTGGCTGCCGGCCGTGCCGGTCTGGCACGCGCCGCCGGCCATCGTCGTCACCAAGGATGTCAAGGGCCTGGTGGCCAGCCCGCTGACCGACGAGCGGTTCAACACGGTCAGCGTCGCCAAGTGACGTACGTCGGCTGACGCCGTAGGCGCGAATCGGCCCGGTCCGGGGCTCCTTCCCCGGTCCGGGCCGATTCCGCGATCATCGAGAGTCTGGTGTGTGAGAGATGTTGCGAGTCATAGTCCGCCGCCTGCTACAGCTGGTGGTGACGCTGATAGCGCTGTCGGCGCTGATCTTCATCTGGCTGCGGAATCTGCCCGGCGGCCCGGTGGAGGCGCTCCTCGGCGAGCGGGGCACGCCCGAACGCCGCGCCCTGCTGACCAAGGCCCTCGGCTACGACCAGCCGGTCCTGGTGCAGTACGGCAAGTTCATGCAGCGGGTCGTCACCGGCGACTTCGGCAACTCGATCCGGACCGGTGACCCGGTCACCGAGGTCATCAGCCGTGCGTTCCCGGCCACGATCGAGCTGGCTCTCGCCGCGATGATCATCGCGGTCGGCCTCGGGGTGCCGCTCGGCTACCTCGCTGCCCGCTGGCGGGGACGTTCCCTGGACAATCTCACCATTGCCGGCACCCTGCTCGGCATCTCGATCCCGATCTTCTTCCTGGGTTACCTGCTCAAGGATGTCTTCACGCAGAACATCCACTGGTTCCCGCCGTCCGGACGGCTCACCACGGGTCTGGACAACACCAACGTCACCGGCTTCTTCGTGCTCGACGGCCTGCTCACCCGGGAGTTCGACGCGAGCGCCGACGCGCTGTGGCACCTGATCCTGCCGGCGATCACGCTCGCCACGATCCCGCTCGCGGTGATCGTGCGGATCACCCGTGCCAGCGTGCTGGACGTGCTCAACGAGGACTACGTGCGGACCGCCGAGGCGAAGGGCCTGCGGCACCGCACCATCCGCGGCCGGCACATCCTGCGCAACGCGCTGCTGCCGGTGGTCACCACCATCGGCCTGCAGACCGGTGCGCTGCTCTCCGGCGCGGTGCTCACCGAGAAGGTCTACAACTGGGGCGGCCTCGGCACGCTGATCACCGACTCGATCAGCGGCGGCCGGGACTATCCGGTGCTCCAGGCGATCATCCTGCTCGCCGCGATGGTCTTCGTGGTGGTCAACCTGCTGGTCGACCTCTCCTACGCCTTCATCGACCCGAGGGTGCGTGTGCGATGAGTGACCCGATCACCCAGGCCGGCACGCCGGCTCCCCGCAGTGGGGACGACAAGCCACGCCCCGGCATGAGCGAGCGCAGCATCGGCCTGCTCGGCGACCGCAAGAAGGCCCGCCTGGATGAGCTGGCCCAGGCGAGCGCGGCCGACCGGGGCGGAATCAGCCTCGTCCGCGATGCCGTGCGCCGGCTGCGACGCAACCCGGTGGCGATCGTCGGAGCCAGCATCGTGGGTCTGTTCGTCCTGGTGGCGATCTTCGCTCCGCTGATCGCCCAACACGACCCGGTGCAGCGCTTCGACGAGCTGACCAGGAACCTCACCGTGGATTCCATCCCGGGCGCCAGCGGCGAGTTCCCGTTCGGCTCCGACCCGCTCGGCCGGGACTTCCTGTCCCGGATGATCTACGGTGCCCGGCAGACGCTCTTCGTCGGCGTCCTCGCCACCCTCATCGGTCTCGCGCTCGGCGTGCTGCTCGGCGCGATGGCCGGTGCCTTCGGCGGTTGGGTCGACGTGGTCCTGATGCGGCTGACCGACGTGATGCTGGCCCTGCCCAGCCTGCTGCTCGCGATCACCCTGGTCGCGATGGCCAGCCGGTCGAGCCAGTGGACGGTCATCTTCGCGGTGGCCATCGTGAACGTGCCGATCTTCGCCCGACTGCTGCGCGGCGCGATGCTGGCCCAGCGGGAGAGCGACCACGTGCTCGCCGCCCGCGCGCTCGGCGTCAAGCAGCGCAACATCGTGCTGCGGCACATGCTGCCCAACTCGCTGACCGCGGTGATCGTGCAGGCCACCCTGACCTTCGCGGTGGCCATCCTGGACGCCGCGGCGCTCTCCTTCCTGGGCCTCGGTGACCCGGACATCAACCGGGCCGAGTGGGGCCTGATGCTCGGCGTGGACGGTCAGCGCTACTTCGAGGTCCGCCCGGAGCTGGCGTACTACCCGGCGCTCGCGATCATCGTGGTCGCGCTCGGCTTCACCCTGCTGGGCGAGGCGATGCGCGAGGCGATCGACCCGAAGAACCGGCGGTGACGGCGGTGCGAGTGAACAGCACGACCAACGAGCGCCAGTGGCGAGCGCGAGGAGTGAGCTTGCGGGACCCGCAGTCGCGAGCGCCGCGCCAGTGCAGTGAGGAAGTGACCCGATGAGCCTGCTCGACGTCCGTGACCTGAGCGTGGTGTTCCAGCGACGCGGCGAGCGGCCCTTCACCGCCGTCGACAAGGTCAGCTTCACCGTGGAGCCGGGCCAGACCGTCGGCCTGGTCGGCGAATCCGGCTGTGGCAAGAGCGTGACCAGCCTGGCGATCATGGGCCTGCTGCCCAAGCGGGGCAACAAGGTCACCGGGGAGGTGCTCTTCGAGGGCGCCGACCTGCTGAAGCTGCGGCCGGACGACATGCGCGACCGGCGCGGCCGGGAGATCAGCATGATCTTCCAGGACCCACTGTCGTCGTTGAACCCGGTCATCCCGATCGGGATCCAGGTCGCCGAGGTGCTGGAGCGCCACCAGGGTCGGGACCGCAAGCAGGCGTTGCGGGAGGCGCGGGAGCTGCTCGACGCGGTCGGGATTCCGGATCCGCAGCGGCGGCTCAGCGAGTACCCGCACCAGATCTCCGGCGGGATGCGCCAGCGCGCGTTGATCGCCATCGCGTTGGCCTGCAAGCCTCGGCTGCTGATCGCCGACGAGCCGACCACCGCGCTCGACGTGACCATCCAGGCGCAGATCCTCACCCTGCTCAAGCAGCTGGTCGATGAGACCGGCACCGCGCTCGTCATGATCACGCACGATCTGGGCGTGGTGGCCGGCCTCTGCGACACGGTCAACGTGCTCTACGGCGGCAAGGTGGTCGAGCGGGCACGACGGCACGAGCTGTTCGCGCACGCCCGGCACCCGTACACGCACGGGCTGCTCAACTCGGTGCCCCGGCTCGACTCACCGCGTGGTGAGCGGCTCCACGCGATCCGCGGGTCGGTCTCCGACAACATCCCGTGGGCCGAGGGGTGCGCCTTCGCGCCGCGCTGCGACAACGTCGTGGACGCGTGCCTGGAAGGGCCTCCGCCGCTCGAACCCACCGCCACCGGCGGCGACATCCGCTGCAACAACCCCGTCTCCGAGGAGGTGGCGGTCCGATGACCGAACAGACCGGACCTCTGGTCGAACTGCGCGACGTCAAGGTCCACTTCCCGATCAAGAGCGGCCTGCTCTTCGACCGCACCGTCGGGTACGTCTACGCGGTGGACGGCGTCTCGCTGAGCATTCAGGCGGGTGAGACGTACGGCCTGGTCGGCGAGTCGGGCTGCGGCAAGTCGACGCTGGGCCGGGGCCTGCTGCGACTGGTCGAGCCGACCGACGGCGAGATCGTTTTCGACGGCACCGACGTACGTTCGCTCAAGGGCGAGTCGATGCGTCAGGCCCGGCGCCGGATGCAGATGATCTTCCAGGATCCGCTGTCCAGTCTCGACCCCCGCCAGTCGGTGGAATCGCTGCTGGTCGAGGGGCTCAAGGCGCACGGCCTGGCCGGTGACAAGGCCGAGACGAACCGGCGGCTGCGCGAGACGCTGGAGGCGGTCGGCCTGCCCGCGTCGGCGCTGAGCAAGTACCCGCACGAGTTCTCCGGCGGTCAACGCCAGCGAATCGGCATCGCCCGGGCGCTGGTGCTCGACCCGGACCTGATCGTCGCCGACGAGCCCGTCTCCGCACTGGACGTGTCGATCCAGGCCCAGGTGCTCAACCTGCTGGAGGACCTGCAGAACGAGCGCGGCCTGACGTACCTGATCATCGCTCACGACCTGGCGGTGGTCCGGCACATCGCCGACACGGTGGGCGTCATGTACCTCGGCGGGCTGGTGGAGGAGGCGTCCAGCGACGACCTGTACCGCGAGCCGATGCACCCGTACACGCGGGCGCTGATGTCCGCGGTGCCGGTACCGGACCCGGTGGTCGAGGATCGTCGGGAGCGGATCCTCCTCGCCGGCGACCTGCCCTCGCCGACCAACCCGCCGTCGGGCTGCCGGTTCCACACCCGGTGCCCGTGGGCGCAGCCGACCCGCTGCGCGGACGAGCGGCCGGCTCTACGCGACGTGGTCGGCGGGCACCGGGTGGCCTGCCACTTCGCCGAGGACATCGCCGCCGGCCGGATCCGGCCGCACGAGGTCGAGGTGGAGCTGGTCCGCCCGACCGAGGGCACCGGCCCGGTCGACCCGCCGGGCGAGCTGATCCCGACCCCGTGACGCAGCCAGGGGCCGTCCTGTCACAGGACGGCCCCTGGGCACTGCGGCCTGGCGTGCCCCGGCGTGGGGCTCAGCCCTCCGGACGGTGCAGCAGGGCCACCGCGACGCCGTGCACCGCGTCGAGACCCGCCGGGTCGGGCAGCGGCACCGAGCCGCCGGTCACCGCGTACCACTCGTCCGCGTCCTTGTACTGCACGTTCAGCGTGACCCGGCCGTCGGCGTAGCTGGTGCGCAGTGTCAGCTCCCCGGTCACCACACCCACCTCGTCGGTCATCACTCCGCCCGGCCCGGGGACGATGTCCGCGGTACGCGTGGCGCCGCTGGCCGCGTCCGCATCCATGCCGGCGCCCGGCGTCGCGGTGTCGGGCGGGTTGGGGCCGTCCGCGTTCATCCCCGCACCGGGCACCGTGCCGGCGGTGCCGGTGCTGCCGTCCACGGTCATGCCCGCGGTCGCCGGTCCGGCCGGCGCGCTGCCGGCCGCAGCCGCGTCGTCGCCGCCCGCGTCCGGCGTCTGCTCCGGGGCGGGGGTTCCCCCAGCGCCCGTCACGGCTTGTTCGCCCATGTGCAGCCCTCCAACATCTCGGTCAGGGCGGTCTTCTCGGCGCTGGTCACCGTCAGCCGCCAGTGGTGCTTGACCGTCACCCAGCTCTCGGCGTACTGGCACCAGTACGACCGGTTCGCCGGTTTCCACTGGGACGGGTCCTGGTCACCCTTTGCCCGGTTGGAGGACGCGGAAACCGCGAGGAGCTGAGGCCGCGTCGTGTCGTTGGCGAAATCGCCGCGCTTCGCGTCGTTCCACTCGTCGGCACCCGAACGCCACGCGTTGGCCAGCGGCACCATGTGGTCGATGTCCACGTCGGAGGGATCGGTGGCGCTGCGACCGTCGTACACGCTCTCCCAGCGCCCGCCGACCACATTGCAGCCGGAGAGCTTCACGTCCTTGCCGTCGCGCTGCAGGACGGTGTCCCGCACGTCGCAGTTCTTGCCGGTGTTCCGCCAGTGCGGGAAGTGCTCACGGCTGTAGCCCTTCATCGAGCCGGCGCTGGCGACCGTCAGCTGGCCCAACTGCTCAACGGCGTTGCTGCCGCCACCCGGTGGCGCGGTGTCCGGCTCATCGGGCGGGACGCAACCGGCCACGCCGAGCGCCAGCGACGCGACGAGCGCGGCCACCGCCGCGCGCGGTCCTGATCTGGTACGCACAGACGACACCTCTCCAGCTTGCGGTCTCCCGGCGATTGCGCACAGTACCCGGGGATGGTTTCGGCGTTTCGTGGCGTCTCCCACATGCTGCAAGGCAGATTGGTGGGATGACCGCACCCGTACCGGCGCCGGCACTGCGGATGGGGACCGCCGCCGGCCGGGGGACCCTGCTCGCCACCGTGCTCGCCTCCGGCATGGTCTTCCTGGACAGCACGGTCGTCAACGTGGCGCTGCCGAAGCTCGGCCAGGACCTCGGCGCAAACGTGGCGGATCTGCAATGGACCGTCAACGGCTACCTGCTGATGCTGGCGGCGTTCGTGCTGCTCGGCGGCGCGCTCGGGGACCGCTTCGGCCGGCGACGGGTCTTCCTGACCGGGGTGGTCTGGTTCACCGCCGCCTCGGTGCTCTGTGGGCTTGCCCAGGGCACCAGCTGGCTGATCGCGGCCCGGTTCCTCCAGGGCGCCGGCGGGGCCCTGCTCACCCCCGGATCGCTGTCGGTGCTCCAGGCCAGCTTCCACCCGGACGACCGGGGTCGGGCGATCGGCGCCTGGGCCGGGCTGTCCGGCGTGTCCACCGCACTGGGTCCGTTCATCGGCGGCTGGTTGATCGACACGCTGTCCTGGCGGTGGATCTTCTTCCTCAACCTGCCGATCGCCGTGCTGGTACTGCTGGCGGCCCTGCGCTGGGTGCCGGAGAGCCGGGACGAGAAAGCATCCCGGACCGTGGGACCGGGCCGGACCCGACGCCGGTTCGACGTGGCCGGGGCGCTGCTCGGCGCGCTCGCGCTCGCCGGCGTCACGTACGCCCTGATCGACGCGCCGGCGCGCGGCTTCGACTCGGCCGTGGTGGTGGTCGCGGCACTGGTCGGTGTGCTAGCCGCGGTGGCCTTCGTGCTGCTGGAACGGCGGCGCGCAGACACCGCGATGCTGCCCACCGGGCTGTTCAGCAGCCGGCTCTTCTCGGTGCTGAACATCTTCACCGTGGTGGTCTACGCCGCGCTCAGCGGCTTCACCTTTTTCTTCGCCGTCTACCTGCAGAACGTGGTCGAGTGGTCGGCCTTCCGCACCGGGATCGCGCTGCTGCCGATGACGGTGCTGCTGCTGATCGGCTCCGCCCGGGCCGGCGCGCTGTCGGCGCGGATCGGCCCGCGGCTGCCGCTGGCCGTCGGACCGGCGGTGGCGGCCGTCGGTCTGCTGTTGCTGCGCGGCGTCGGCCCGGGCGCGTCGTACTGGCGGGACGTGCTGCCCGGGGTGCTGCTCTTCGGTCTCGGGCTGACCCTGGTGGTGGCGCCGTTGACCGCGTCGGTGCTGGCCGCCCTGGAGGACCGGTTCTCCGGGGTGGCCAGCGGTTTCAACAACGCCGCGTCCCGGGCGGGCGGCCTGCTCGCGGTGGCCGCGCTGCCGCTGCTGGTCGGCCTCTCCGGCGGCGGGTACGAGCAGAAGGCCGACCTGACGCACGCGTTCCGGGGCGCGATGACCTGGTGCGCCGGCCTGCTGCTGACCGGCGCGGTGCTGGCCCTCGTCCTGGTCCACCGGCCGCCCCGCGCGGCCCCGCCGTCGCAGCCCTGCCACTCGCTGCCCGCCGCCACACCCCCGAAGTAAGGAAGGGCCCCTTATTAACGCCAGGCGTTAATAAGGGGCCCTTCCTTACACTTCGACGTCCGGAGGGTGCGTTCAGCCGCGGGCGCGGTTGACGGCGCTGGTGACCGCCTTGATCGAGGCGGTGACGATGTTGGCGTCGGTGCCCACGCCCCAGACCGCCCGGCCGTCCACCTCGCACTCCACGTACGCGGCGGCCTGCGCGTCCCCGCCGGAGGAGAGCGCGTGCTCGTGGTAGTCGAGCACCCGGACGCCCACCCCGACCGACTGGAGCGCGTTGACGTACGCGTCGATCGGGCCGTTGCCGACCGCGGCGAGCGAACGCTGCTCGGCGCCCACGCCGACCTGAGCCTCGATCTCGACCTTGCCGTCGGTGGTGCTGATCGTGTAGCCGGCCAGGCGTACGGCCGGGTCGGGCTGGTGGTCGAGCAGGTAGTGCGTCGCGAAGATCTCCCACATGGCGGCCGGGTCGACCTCGCCGCCGTCGTGGTCGGTGACCTGCTGCACCACGCCGGAGAACTCGATCTGGAGCCGGCGGGGCAGGTCCAGCTGGTGCTCGCTCTTCATGATGTACGCGACGCCGCCCTTGCCGGACTGCGAGTTGACCCGGATGACCGCCTCGTAGGTGCGGCCCAGGTCCTTCGGGTCGATCGGCAGGTAGGGGACCGCCCAGGTGTGCTCGTCCACCGGTACGCCGGCAGCCGCCGCGTCGGCGGTGAGGGCGTCGAAGCCCTTCTTGATCGCGTCCTGGTGGGAGCCGGAGAAGGCGGTGTAGACCAGGTCGCCGGCGTACGGGTGGCGTTCGTGCACCGGCAGCTGGTTGCAGTACTCCACGGCCCGCCGGACCTCGTCGATGTTCGAGAAGTCGATCATCGGGTCGATGCCCTGGGAGAAGAGGTTGAGCCCCAGCGTCACCAGGTCCACGTTGCCGGTGCGCTCGCCGTTGCCGAACAGGCAGCCCTCGATCCGGTCCGCGCCGGCGAGCAGGCCCAGCTCGGCGGCGGCCACGCCGGTGCCCCGGTCGTTGTGCGGGTGCAGGCTGAGCACCAGGCTGTCCCGGCGCGGCAGGTGCCGGTGCATCCACTCGATCGAGTCGGCGTACACGTTCGGCGTCGCCATCTCGACGGTGGCCGGCAGGTTGATGATCAGCTTCCGGTCGGGCGTCGGGTCGATCACGTCGATGACCCGGGCGCAGACCTCCACCGCGTACTCCAGCTCGGTGCCCGTGTACGACTCCGGCGAGTACTCGTAGTGGATGTCCGTGTCCGGGGTGTGGATTTCGGCGTACTTCTGGCAGAGCCGGGCGCCGGAGGTGGCGATGTCGGTGATGCCGTCCCGGTCCAGGCCGAAGACCACCCGACGCTGGAGGGTGGAGGTCGAGTTGTAGAAGTGCACGATCGCCCGCTTCGCACCGCGCAGCGACTCGAACGTGCGCTCGATCAGGTGCTCCCGGCACTGGGTGAGCACCTGGATGGTGACGTCGTCCGGGATCATGTCCTGCTCGATGAGCTGCCGGACGAAGTCGAAGTCGGTCTGGCTGGCCGACGGGAAGCCGACCTCGATCTCCTTGTAGCCCATCTGGACCAGCAGCTGGAACATCCGGCGCTTGCGCTCGGGCGACATCGGGTCGATCAGGGCCTGGTTGCCGTCCCGCAGGTCCACGGCGCACCAGCGCGGCGCGGCGTCGACGTGCCGGGTGGGCCAGGTGCGGTCCGGCAGGTCGACCCGGAACTGCTCGCGGTAGGGCTGGTAGCGGTGGTACGGCATCCGGCTCGGGCTTTGCCGGGCGATCGGATCGGTCTCAGCGTCGGTGACAGGTTGAGCCATCTCAGAGTGCTCCCTGGAACATGTGGCGTCAGCAGATCGGAAGGTGTCGGCGAGATGCCGGGCGACGGTGCGCGGCGGTGCCGAGAAGAAGTTCGGATGTGCTGGACGGCGCGATGCGACTCCGCGACGAGGTGCCGGCCGGTCAGGCCTCGTCGCGGCGGCTAAGGAGGAGAAGCGCCCGCCACATGACCAAGTAACCGTACGTGATGCGGCGAGGAGCGGGAAGGTAGGTCCGGATTATGGGACCGGGGTCATGACCTGCTCGGGGGCCACGGCACTCAGTCGCGGCGTCCGTTCGGCCCAGCCCACCACGGGTACGATCGCCAGCCCGACCAGCGCGAAGATCGCTGCCGCCGGTATCCAGCCCCACCCGCCGGTCGTCACCCCGAGCGCGGTCAACCCCGCCGGCGCGATCAGGTACTGCACCTGCGTGCCGAGCCGGAACGCCCCCACGTACGCGCCGCGCTGCGCGGCCGGCGGCAGGGTGGCGGTGAGCCCCCAGGTGCCCGCCGACTCGATCAGCTCGGCCAGGATCAGTAGCGTCGCGGCCGACACCAATACGACCAGGGTGAGCGCGCCCCGGGTCACCCCGGAGATCGGCAGGACCAGACAGAACAGGGCTATCAGTAGGGCACCCCGGCGGGAGGCCCGGGCCGCGCCCGGCGCAGTGTCGGCGTCCCGGCTGGCGCGTACCTGGAGCAGCACGATCAGGACCGTGTTGAGCAGGACCAGCCCGGCGATCACCGTCTTCGGGGCGTCGGTGTGGGTGAGGATCCAGAGCGGCAGCACCGTCAGGTAGAGCGTCTGGTGCGCGGTGAGCAGCCCGGAGAGCAGGGACACCGCCATGAACGGGCGGTCCCGGAGCACGGCGAGCCGGCCCATCGGCTCCACCGGCCGAGTCGTCTGGGGCAGCCGGGGCAGTCGCCGTACGAAGAGAGCTGTCACCAGGAACACCGCCGCGATGAACCAGACCATCCCCCGGTACGTCGCCATCGTGTCCACCGCCAGCACCAGGCCGCTGATCACCGCACCCAGCCCGAATCCGACGTTCAGCGACGAGCGCTGGTACGCCATCGCGGTGACCCGTTCGGCCGGGGGGAGTGCGTTGATCGAGTAAACCTGCCGGGCCACCCCGGTCGCGGCGTCCACGGCGGCCAGCGCCATCACCACGGCGAGAAAACCGGCGAAGCCGCCCACGAACGGGTAGGTCGCGAAGAGCGCCGCGTCCAGCACCAGCCCGAAAATCCAGACCCGCTGCGGTCCGTACCTGTCGGTGAGTCCGCCCAGCGGCACCGTACCCAGCAGCGACACCCCCGCCGCGATGGACAGCCCCAGCCCGACCTGGGCGGCGCTGAGCCCGAGCGCCCGGGTGAAGAAGACGGCGCTGCCGGCCTGGAACAGGCCGCCGCCGACGGCGCCGACCATGGCCTGCACCGCCAGGGCGCGGGTCAGCCCAGCCGGCGGTACGACGTTTCGGACGGCGGTGCGGATGGTGTCTCTGGCCCCCATGACCGGTGAGTGAAGCGTGCCCCCACGGGCCCGGTCGAGTCTTTTAGGCTGGACCGAATCCTGAGCCCGGGGGTGCGTGTGTCCGAGTTGCGGTTCAGCCTGGCCGACGTCGCGGGAGTGCGGCTCGCCGTGTCGCCGGCCAACGAGACGGTCATGAGCATGTGGGCACTGGCCAGCCCGGTCCGCTACGCGGTGCACCTGCCCTGGATCGACCGGGCCCGGGTGACGTTGCGTCGTCCAGAGGTGGCCCGCCGGGTCCGACCGCTGGTGGAGCTGACCCGGCCGCGTTGCTGGCTGCCCGACTTCCTCACCCCGGCGGCCCGGCCGAACATGGAGATGGCCGAGCAACTCGACCAGATCGCGGCGACGCCGCCGGACGTGGTGGTCCGGGATCTGCTGGCGACCACCCCGAGCCGACCGTTGAGCCCGTTCGGGCGGGCGCTGCTCGCCGATCCTCGTGGGCTGCTGCCGCAGCTCATCGGCGCGGTGCGGGTCTGGTACGACGAGGCGATCGCCCCGGACTGGCTGCGGATGCGCGCGCTGCTCGACGCCGACGTGGCGTACCGCGCCGCTCAGCTCGCCGAAGGCGGTGCCGGTCGGCTGTTCGAGCAGCTCCACCCGAGCCTGCGCTGGCTCGGCGACCGGGTGGTCACCGACGACCCGTTCAAGCGGGACTTCGACCTCCGCGATCGCGGGCTGGCGCTGAATCCGGGCGTGTTCACCGACCGGAGGGTGCTGTGGAACCTGCTGGAGGACTCGGTGCCGGCCGGGGCGTACCCGGTCCGGGCGGTCGGGACGCTCTGGGAGGCGACCGCGACGCCGCCCGGTGACCCGCTGGCACGCGTGGTCGGCCCCGGCCGGGCCGCGCTGCTGCACCTGCTCGACATGGCGACGACCACCACCGACCTGGCCCGACTCACCGGGATGTCCGCCGGAAACGTCTCCCAGCACCTGGCCGCCCTGCACGCCGCCGGCCTGGTCTCCCGGTCCCGACAGGGTCGGCACGTCCTCTATCGCCACACTGATGCCGCGAAGGTCCTGCTCCGGGCCAGCCGCGGCGGGTGACCCGATCAGGCGAGTAACAGGTCGACGACCGGGCGGCGGTGACGCAGGCCGGTCTCCCGCGCGCGCAGGTCGGCCGGGAGAGCGAACGGGTCCCCGAGCCGGCCGACAGCGGCGACCACCAGCGGGCGGACGCCGCCGGGCAGGTCGAGTTCGGTGGCGAGGCCGGTCTTGTCGAAGCGGGTGAGCTGGCGCACGTGCAGGCCGAGGGCGGTTGCCTGCAAAGTCAGGTGGGCCATCGCCTGACCGAGGTCGTATGCCGCCCGCTCGGCGTCGCCGCCGATGTGCGCGCCGACCACCAGGGTCGCGGCGTGCCGGACCCAGCCCTGGTCGCTGTCCGGGAGGTTGATCAGGATCCGTTTCCAGTTGTCGTCGTCCCGGTGGCCGAGGGCGAACCGCCAGGGCTGCCCGTTGTCCGCCGACGGCGCCCAGCGCGCCGCCTCCAGCAGCGAGGCCGCCTCGTCCGGAGTCAGGTCGGCACTCGGGTCGAAGGCCCGAGGGCTCCAGCGGAAAGCGAGCAGCGGGGTCAGGTCAGCCATGTCAAAAATCGTCCTTTACGGGTGATTCGCCACTCAGGGCGGCCTCTCGAAATGTGGTTAAACGCACCCGTAACGGAACGAAGATCAGAGCGTTCCCGCGCCCGGGCTGTCGGACGGGTCGGGCGTTGGCGGAGCCGCGGTGCCGAGCGGCTCCTCGTCCGCCACCGGACCGGCGAGCTGCACGGTGGCCGGAGCCGGACCGGGCGGAGCGGCGAGCTTCAGCGTCCCGGTCGCCGTCCGGACGCCGGTCGGCGTGCCGTCCCGGTCGTAGCAGTAGATGCCGACGTCCAACGGGGCGTTGAGCGAGGCGGAGGTGGAGTCCACCGAGTAGCAGGTGCCGGTGAGGCCCTCGGGCGTGTCGGCCGGGGCGACCGCGAGCGGCGCGCGCCGGTCGGTGAGCACGTCCAGCCAGTCGGTGAGCGGGTGCTGGACCTGCGGGTCCAGCCGACGCGGAAGCGCGTCGTCACGCTCGCCGAGGCGTACGCAGCGCGCCGGCTCCGGCCACCCCGTTGACGGCAGGGCGCACTGGAACAGCCCGTCGGCGGTGGCCGCCAGCGAGACGTCGGCGGTGCCCCCCAGCGCGCCACCCGGCACGTCCACCCGCCAACTGCCGTCATTCGCGCTGGTGAACACGATGGTGCGGTCCGGTTGACCGGCCCGGCTGAATGCGTACCGCGCCACCAGGTGGCGGTCCTGGGCGGCAGCTGCGAGCGCGGCCAATTCGTCCCGGGCCGCGTCCACCTCCACCGGCCCGGGATCGATGGGCGGCGGGGGCGAGGGCTGCTCGCTGGTGCAGGCGACCAGGAGCGCCGGCAGGGCGAACAGGAGCGGCCCGAGCACGCGGCCGGCCGAGCGGGTGAGGACGGGCACCGGCCCATTCTGGTGGGTCCCGGCGGCCGGTGGGGGCCGTCGCGTACGCGGCTCGCCCCGGCGTGTCGGGCCGGACCGCGCCCGCGTACCGCCCGAGCCCGCGGACCGGGCCGCCCGCGCCGCCCCCGGCCCGGTCGGGCCGGATGGTGGGATCACCCGACCCGGCGTGGCGGCCCGCCCGATACCCTCAAGGGGTCTGACACGCGCCGCCGGCCCCGGTTCCGGCGGCGTCGGCACGCTCAGGGTCACTGGGAGGGAGTGCACCGTCGTGGCACTCGTGGTGCAGAAGTACGGCGGGTCCTCCGTCGGCAACGCCGAGCGGATCAAGCGGGTGGCCGAGCGCATCGTCGCCGCCCGCAAGGCCGGCGACGACGTGGTGGTGGTGGTCTCCGCGATGGGTGACACCACCGACGAGCTCCTCGATCTGGCCAACCAGGTCAGCCCGCTGCCACCGGGCCGCGAGCTGGACATGCTGCTCACCGCCGGGGAACGGATCTCCATGGCGCTGCTGGCCATGGCCATCCACAACCTGGGGTACGAGGCACGCTCGTTCACCGGCTCGCAGGCTGGCGTGATCACCACTTCGGTGCACGGCCGCGCGCGGATCATCGACGTCACCCCCGGGCGGCTCAAGGGCGCGCTCGACGAGGGCGCGGTGGTCATCGTGGCCGGCTTCCAGGGCGTCTCGCAGGACACCAAGGACGTCACGACGCTGGGCCGAGGCGGTTCCGACACCACGGCCGTCGCGCTCGCCGCCGCGCTGCGCGCCGATGTCTGCGAGATCTACACCGACGTCGACGGCATCTTCACCGCCGACCCGCGGATCGTGCCCAACGCCCGGCACATCCGCCACATCACGTACGAGGAAATGCTGGAACTGGCCGCGTGCGGCGCGAAGGTTCTGCACCTGCGTAGCGTGGAGTACGCCCGGCGGGCGGGGTTGCCGATCCACGTCCGTTCGTCATACTCGACCAACACCGGCACGATGGTCACCGGATCGATGGAGGACCTTTCCGTGGAGCAGGCACTGATCACCGGGGTCGCGCACGACCGCAGCGAGGCCAAGATCACAATCGTCGGGGTGCCCGACGAGCCGGGTGCCGCCGCGCGGATCTTCGACACCGTCGCCGGCGCCGAGATCAACATCGACATGATCGTGCAGAACGTCTCCACCGAGGGCACCGGCCGGACGGACATCTCGTTCACCCTGCCCAAGACCGACGGTCCGACCGCGATGGCCGCGCTCAGCAAGATCCAGGAGCCGGTCAAGTTCAAGGGCCTGCTCTACGACGACCACGTCGGCAAGGTCTCGCTGATCGGCGCCGGCATGCGCTCGCACCCCGGTGTGGCCGCCGGCTTCTTCGCGGCCCTCGGCGCGGCCGGGGTCAACATCGAGATGATCTCCACTTCCGAGATCCGGGTCTCCGTGGTCTGCCGGGACACCGACCTCGACGCCGCCGTCCGCGCCATTCACGACGCGTTCGAGCTGGGCGGCGACACCGAAGCCGTGGTCTACGCGGGGACGGGTAGGTAGCGCCGATGACGGCGCTGCCCACCCTCGCCGTGGTCGGAGCGACCGGTGCCGTCGGCACCGTGATGTGTGAGCTGCTCACCGGGCGTCGCAACGTCTGGGGCGAGATCCGGCCGCTCGCCTCGGAGCGTTCGGTCGGGCGGCGGGTGCGCTGCCGGGGCGAGGAGCTCGTCGTCCAGGCGCTGACCCCGGAGGCGTTCGACGGCGTCGACGTGGCGATGTTCGACGTACCCGACGAGGTCTCCACCGAATGGGCGCCGGTCGCCGTCGCCCGTGGCGCGGTCGTGGTCGACAACTCCGGTGCCTTCCGGATGGACCGGGACGTTCCGCTGGTGGTTCCGGAGATCAACCCGGAGCAGGTCCGCAACCGGCCCCGGGGCATCATCGCGAACGCCAACTGCACCACCCTCGCGATGATCGTCGCGGTCGCCCCGCTGCACCGCGAGTACGGCCTGCGGGAGTTGGTGCTCGCCTCCTACCAGGCGGTGTCCGGGTCCGGTCAGGCCGGCGTGGACATCCTCCACGACCAGCTCGTCAAGGTCGCCGGGGATCGCTCGCTCGGATCCCGCACCGGCGACGTACGGCAGGCGGTCGGCGACGACGTGGGTCCGTTCCCGGCGCCACTGGCGCTCAACGTGGTGCCCTGGGCCGGCTCACCGGCCGACGGCGGCTGGTCGTCCGAGGAGATGAAGATGCGCAACGAGTCGCGCAAGATCCTCGGGCTGCCCGACCTGAAGGTCTCCGCCACCTGCGTCCGGGTGCCGGTGGTGACCGGCCACTCGGTGGCCGTGCACGCGGTCTTCGCCACCGAGGTGGACGCCGAAGGTGCCCGCGAGGCGCTGCGCAACGCCCCCGGGGTGATCCTGGTCGACGACCCCGCCGCCGGTGAGTTCCCGATGCCGATCGACGCCGTCGGCACCGACCCGTCCTGGGTCGGCCGGATCCGCCGCGCCCTCGACGACCCGCGCGCCCTCGACCTCTTCATCACCGGCGACAACCTGCGCAAGGGTTCGGCCCTGAACACCGCCCAGATCGCCGAACTCCTGGCCAAGGAACTGACCGCCTGAGCCGGCCCGTCCGGCCCTCCCGCCCGGACGAGCCGGGAGCCGGGTCAGGCGGCGGCCAGGTGGACGCCGTCTCTTCCCTGGCGCTTGACGGCGTAGAGGGCCTGGTCGGCGCGGCGGAGGGTGAGATCGGGCGACTCGCCGGGGCGGGGTAGTGCCACGCCCACGCTGATCGTGCGGCCGGTCCGCCGAGCCGCCTCGGTCAGCCGCTCGGCGATCCGGACTGCCTCCTCCGGGCGGCTCACCTCGATCACCGCGACGAACTCGTCACCGCCGATCCGGTACAGCTCGTCGCCGTGCCGCAGCGCCCCCTCCAGCGCCCGGGCCAGGCCGACCAGCACCCGGTCGCCGGCCTGGTGGCCGTACGTGTCGTTGACCGTCTTGAAACCGTCCACGTCGATCGCGAGCAGGGCCGTACGGCCAGGGGTGGCGGCCGCGATCCGCTGCCCGAACGGGCCGGTGTGCCGCAGCCCGGTCAGCGGGTCGGAGCTGGCCTGTTCCAGTAGCCGGGCCAGCGTGCGCAGCCGGTCCAGGCTGGTCCAGGCCTGCCGGGCGAGCAGCTCCATCAGACTGACCGTGGTCGGGTCGGGGCGCAGCAACCGCTCGTCGGCGACCAGCAGTAGCCCGCCCGCGTCCGTCGGCCCGACGGGAACGGCGACCAGCGTGCGCACCCCGGCCCGGGTCAACGGCCGGTAGTCCTCGGTCGGTGGCTGACCCGCCTCGCCCAGCGTGTACCCGGCGCCGTACCGGTGCGCCCGGTCGACCATCCGACCGAGCGCGGCCGGACCCGCCTCGGTCAGCTCGGCCCGGATCCGGGTCTCCAACTCGCCCGGGACCAGCGGCGACGGCCGCAGGAGGGCACCCTCCGGCCCGGCGATCAGCAGCACCGCGGTGGAGAGGGTGGAAACCTCCCGGGCGGCGCAGCTCGCCGCGCCCATCAGCTCCCGTTCGGTCGGCGCGGACGAGAGCGCGGCGGCGTGCCGGAGCAGCTTCTCGCTGCGGCTCTCCGCCGGCGGGCCGCCGAGCGCGACGATGCGCGCACCGAGCCGGGCGGCCAGCCGCTGCGCGGTCTCCCGCCACGGCTCCAGGTCGACCGGCCCGCTCCACTGCAGGTCGAGCACGCCGATCGCCCGGCCGGACGGATCAAGCACCGGCACGCACAGCTCCGCGGTCACGTCCGGGCGCACCGGCAGGTAGTCCGGGTCGGCGGTGACGTCCGGGACGACGGCCGCGACGCCGGTCGCGTACACCCGGCCGACGATCCCGGTCCCCGGCGGCACGGTGGCGAAGACCTGCCAGGCGCCGGTCGCCGCGACGCAGCGCAGCCGGTCGTGGACCTGGAGCAGCACGGAGATGGTCGCCGGGGTGTAGCGGGACAGCGCGGTGACCGTCCACCGGCAGGCCTCTTGCGCGCTCGACGCCATCGGCAGGCGGACGGTGACGTCACGGATGACTCGCTGATGATCCACTCGCACGTCGTTCCAGGTCGGGGAGGGGCCGGCCGGCGCCAAGCCACACGATCAAGCGTACCCACGGTCGCCCGGAGCCGGCCGAGCTTCGTACACATGTGCCATCCACAGGCTGTGGACGCAGCCTGTGGGCGGCGCGGGCCCCCGGACGGCGCCGGGCGGCGATAGCGTGGAGCCTCCGGCACCCAGGAGGCGGGCCATGCTCATCGCCCAGCTCAGTGACCCCCATCTGACCACCGGCGTGCTCGCCGCCGAGCGGGCCGCCGGGCTGCACAGCGCGCTCGGGCGGGTGCTCGCGCTGCGGCCTCGACCGGACTGCGTGGTGATCACCGGCGACCTGGTCGACCACGGCCGACCCGACGAGTACGCGGTGCTCCGCGAGCTGATCGGCCGGTTCCCGCTGCCGGTGCACCTGGTCGCCGGCAATCACGACGATCGGGAGTCCCTGCTCGACGCCTTCGGCGGCACGCCCTGGCTCGGCGGCGGATTCTCCGCCTACTACCACGTCGACCATGCGGCGGCGACCGTCGTGGTGCTCGACTCGCTCATCCCCGGCAGCGACGGCGGCCAGCTCGGCGAGGAGCAGCTCGGCTGGCTCGACGGCGTGCTGGCCGGCCGGCCCGAGGTGCCCGCGGTGGTCTGCCTGCACCACCCGCCAGTCGCGGTCGGCATTCCGGCGGCCGACGCCGTCCGGCTCGCCGACGGGGACGCGTTGGCCGAGGTGATCGGCCGGCACCGGCACGTCGTGCGGGTCGCCGCCGGGCACCTGCACCGCCCGGTCACCACGGGGTACGCCGGCACCGTGCTCACCGTGGCACCCAGCACCTGGCGGCAGAGCACGCTCACCATGAGCGCCGACGAGCTGATCGGCTGGGTCGCCGAGCCGACCGCCTTCCTGCTGCACGCGGTAGAGCCGGGCGGCTGCGTGACGCACACCGTGCAGGTGAGCCACTCCGCCGGCCAGACGTGCGGCTTCTGAGCGCGCCCGTCGTGGTCGACGCTGAAGAGCGGCTGGTCTGGTACGTCGCCTACGGCTCGAACATGCACGCCGCCCGGCTGGCGTGGTACATCGACGGTGGCTGCCCACCCGGTGGGCGGCGGACCTACCCGGGCTGCCGGGACCGCCGTCCACCGAGCCGGTCGGTGCCGGTGTCGCTGCCCGGCGGGATCTACTTCGCCGGGGAGTCCGGCGCCTGGACCGGCGGGATGGCGTTCTACGACCCGCAGCTGCCGGGCGTGGCCGCCGCCCGCGCCTACCTGGTCACCCTCGAGCAGTTCACCGACATCGCGGCGCAGGAGATGTACCGGCCAGCAGGTCACGCCGCCGACCTGACCCCGGCGACCGGTGCGGCGATCGACGCGGCCGTCGCCGACGGGCGAGCCACGCTCGGCCCGGGGCGCTACGAGACGCTGGTCTGCCCGGGCCACCGCGCTGGGGCCCCGATGCTCACCTTCACCGCGCCGGAGCCGGCGTCCGCCGTGCGCTGCCGTCCACCGGCGCCGGTCTACCTCAGCATGATCGCCCGTGGGCTGCACGAGTCGCACGGCTGGCCGGCCGAGCGGATCGTCGGCTACCTGGCACGGCGCCCCGGGGTCGCGGACGGCTGGCCGCCCGACGCCGTGGCGGCGCTCGTAACCGAGGCACTCGCCGTCGGGTGACCGCCGCGCGTCGTGGACCGCGTCCTTTCTGGATTGCGGCGTCGTCAACGGACGCTCAGGTCGATCCCGTCGGCCGCCCCTCCGGGCCGTCCGGTGCATTCGCGGCTCCGATGTGCTCGCCGGGTCGACCGGTGGGCTTCTGGATGAGAGGCTGTCCGGGCGGGCGGCGATCCCCACCGCCGGCATCCGCGATCGACCCTTCCGACGGCGTCGGTCGGCGGCCCGGTCGACCCACAGTCCGGGCACCGCACGCGCCGATTCTCACGAGGAGTTCCATGTCCATCCCCGGGATGCGTCGGGCCGCCGTCGGCCTGACCGCGCTCGCGCTGGCCGCGTTCGGCGCGGTCGCCACAACCCCCGAGCAGGCGGACGCGAGGCCGAAGCCGGTCGACGTCACCCTGCTGGCCCTCAACGACTTCCACGGCAACCTCGAACCGCCGAGCGGCTCCAGCGGCACCATCGCCGGGCAGGCCGCGGGCGGCGTCGAGTTCCTGGCCACCCACCTGGCCGAGCTGCGCGCCGCCGCCAAGAAGAAGAACACCATCACGGTCGCCGCCGGTGACCTGATCGGCGCGTCCCCGCTGCTCTCCGCGGCGTTCCACGACGAGCCGACCATCGAGGCGCTGAGCATGGCCGGCCTGGACTACGCCAGCGTCGGCAACCACGAGTTCGACGAGGGCGCGGCCGAGCTGCTGCGGATCCAGAACGGCGGCTGCCACCCGGTGGACGGCTGCGCCGACGGCACCCCGTACCGGGGCGCCAGCTTCAAGTACCTGTCCGCGAACGCCTTCAAGACCGCGACCGGCAAGCCGCTGATGGCGCCGTACGCGATCCACAAGGTGCAGGGCGTCAAGGTCGGCTTCATCGGGATGACCCTGGAGGGCACCCCGGAGATCGTCAGCCAGCAGGGCGTCGCCGGCCTCACGTTCGCCGACGAGGCGGTCACCGCCAACCGGTACGCCCGCGAACTGCGCCGCAAGGGCGTGGAGACGATCGTCGTCCTGCTGCACGAGGGTGGCACCCAGGCCGCGACCGGCGGTATCAACGACTGCGTCGGCATGACCGGCCCCATCGTGGACATCGCCAACCGGATGGACCCGTCGATCGACGTGGTGGTCAGCGGGCACACCCACCAGGCGTACAACTGCGACATCAACGGCAAGCTGGTCACCAGTGCCAGCTCGTTCGGCCGCCTGGTCACCGACATCGACCTCAAGATCGACCGTCGGAGCGGGGACGTGATCTCCGCCGCGGCGAACAACGTCGTGGTCAGCCGGGACGTCGCCAAGGACCCGAAGCAGACCGCTCTGATCGACCGGTACAAGACGGTGCTCGGCCCGGTCGCCGACCGTCAGGTCGGCGAGACCACCCAGGCGATCACCCGCGCCCAGGAGACCCTCTTCGGTACGACCATGGGCGAGTCCGCGCTGGGCAACGTGATCGCCGACGCGCAGCTCGCCGCCACCGACGACGAGCAGAGCGCGGTCGCCGCGTTCATGAACCCGGGCGGGGTGCGAGCCGACCTCGACGCCGGACCGGTCACCTATGAGGAGGCGTTCACGGTGCAGCCGTTCGCCAACAACCTGGTGACGCTCGACCTGACCGGCGCACAGCTCTACTGCGTACTCGAGCAGCAGTTCGTCACCGGCCGCACGCTGTACCCGTCCGCGACGGTCGGCTACGTGGTCGACCCGAACGGCACCACCGGCACCGCCGCCGACCCGTGCGTCGGCACCCGCGTCGTCCGGGGCAGCCTCACCTTCGGTGGCACCGCGGTCGACACCGCCGCCACCTACCGGGTGACGGTGAACAACTTCCTGGCCGGGGGCGGCGACGGGTTCAGCGCCCTCACCGGCGGCACGAACCTGGTCACCGGGCAGATCGACCTGGACGCGTTCGTGGCGTACCTGACCGCGCAGTCGCCGGTCTCCGCTCCGACGCTGGACCGGATCCGCACCACCGCCGAGGTCCCCGCCGCCTGACGGGCGACCCCGCGACGATCGGGCCCCGGAGCATCCGCTCCGGGGCCCGACCCGTTCCGGAGTACGACGCCACGGTCGCGGGCGCGGGGCGTGGTCAGGCCGTGGCGGGTGTCGGCTCGGGGGAGGTTGCGCCGGTCGTGACCCGGCCGTCCTGCTCGGGGGTGAGCAGCCGGCGCAGCGAGAGCGCCACCAGGGAGGCCACCAGGCAGCCGCCGACCACCACCGCCACCCAGACCATGCCGTTCGCGGCACCGATGAGCGGGCCGGCGGTCACCGGACCGATCACGCCGCTGACTCCGAAGATCATCGAGCTCATGGCGTTGTACCGGCCGCGCAGCTCATCGGTGGCCAGCGCGTTGGTCAGCGCCGGCATCACCGGCGACAGCATCGTCTCGCCGAAGCCGAAGATCGCCGAGCAGGCCACCACGCACAGGGCGGCCACCAGGGCGTTTCCGGTGCTGACCAGGCCGGCCGCGCCGAGAACCAACCAGGCGGTGGCGAACACCGCGCCGACCACCGCGAGCGCGGCGGTGCGGCTGCGCCCCTCGATCCGGCGGATCACCAGCAGCTGGGCGAGCACGATCATCACGGTGTTGGCCGCGAGCGCCCAGGCCACCACCCGGGGGCTGACCTCGGCGACCCGCACGGCGTACGCGGCGAAGCCCACCTCGATCTGGGCGTACCCGCATGTGGTGAGGACCAGTCCGAAGATCACCAGCCGGCGGAACGGGCGGTCGCGGAGCACGGTCAGGTAGCCGCCGGCCGACGGCTCGCCGCCCGTCCGACGTTTGCCGAGGCGGTGGCCGACGCCCGGCAGGGTGAGCAGGATCAGCGCCGGCATCAGGTAGCTCACCGCGTCCAGCAGGTAGATCACCTGGAAGGTGCCCGGCCGGGCGGTGTCGATGATCGCGCCGGAGGTCATGCCGCCGATACCGATGCCGAGGTTGAGCAGGGCGAAGTTCAGACCGAAGACCCGCTGCCGCTCGCCGTCGTCGGTCAGCGAGGCGAGGATCGTGTTCTGCCCGGACCAGATCGCCGAGCTGCCGATCGCGATCACCGTCATCACCAGCAGGGCCGAGCCGGTCGAGTGGACCAGCGCCAGTGAGCCGGTGCCCACCGCCTCGACCAGCAGGCACGGCACCACCACCCGGCGGGCGCCGAACCGGTCGATCAGTGTCCCGCCCAGCGGCGACAGGGCCAGGGTGACCGCGCCGTACCAGCCGATCACCAGGCCGGCGCGGGTGTCGGTGAGCCCGCGCACGTCGGTCAGGTAGATGAACAGGAACGGCAGGGTCAGCCCGCGCCCGATCGCCGACAGCAGGGTGCCGAGGAGGATCCGGCGAGCTTCCGAACGGCGGGGCAGGGAGCGACGCAGCATGTCCGGCATTCTGTTCGCCGGGTGTGACGGTTGGCGAACCGATTACGGCGCTCCCCGCGCACGAGGCGGCGGGTCCGTGACGGAGCCCACGCCCCGGTCCGTCCAGCCCGGCGGCACGCACGGTCGGTGCGGATGCCAGCCGTCGGTGTGCTCTGCCATGCTGGCGCCGTGAGTGTGACCTGGCGACACCTGCCCGCACCGGCCCGTGAGATCGCCGTCGCCGCCGGCGAGGCCGTCGCCGCCGCACAACAGCGCGACCCCACGGCGTACGAGGCGGCCGTGCAGCGGCTCACCGGTGCCGACCGGTCCGGCCTGGTGCTCGGCGCGGCGGTCCGGCTGCTGTTGGAGGAGACACATCCGGACGGGCTGGACGGCGACGACGTCCGCCAGGTGCTGGAGGCCTGCGTTCGCTCGGCCGCCGGCTGGCTTCCGGAGGTCGACCCGCACGTGGTGCTGGTGCTGCTCGCCGGGGCGCTCGGCGTGTACGACCCGGGCGACGACGACAACCCGCCGGGCCCGGCGGCGGTCGCCCGGCACGCCCCGCTACTCGTCGCCGACCTGCTGTCGACCGCCGGCCGGCCGCTCGACGGCTACCTGGCCACCGCGTTCGCCGAGATCGAGCGCACCGAGCGGCAGGACTGACGCCACGCCCGATCCGGCTACCCCCGGGTCATGCCGGCTCGGGCGCCCGCTGCGCCACCACCTCCAGGTACTCCGCCGGGATCCGTACCGTGCCGTCGCTGGCGCGGTTGTGCG
The DNA here is from genome assembly GCF_053599835.1 of Micromonospora sp. NPDC005163. Lineage (NCBI taxonomy): Bacteria > Bacillati > Actinomycetota > Actinomycetes > Micromonosporales > Micromonosporaceae > Micromonospora > Micromonospora sp. NPDC005163. The sequence continues at coordinate 199,348 of NZ_JBSFYP010000004.1, read as the reverse complement.
TCCGGGCAAGCTCCACCAGGTCGGCGTGCAGTTGCGGGCGCCGCTCCTCGGGCAGCGCCTCGAACGCCTTCAGCGTCGGCCCGTAGTTGGCCCGGAAGAAGTCCGCGAACTCCTCCGGGGTGCCGAAGCGGAAGACGAACTCACGGCGTACCGCCCGCAGTTCGCCCACGGACCCGCCCAGCAGCTCGCGGACCCGGCCCTCGTCGCCCCACTGGACCGGCGGGCGTAGCCCGGCCGGCGGCGGCACGTGGCGCCCGACCGTGCGGAACAGTTCGCCGATGAATCCCTGGGGCGTCCACGACGCCAACGCCACCGTGCCGCCGGGTCGGCAGACCCGGAGCAGCTCCGCCGCTGCCCGCTCCTGGTCCGGCGCGAACATCACGCCGACGACGGAGAGCACCGCGTCGAAGGAACCGTCGGGGTACGCCAGCCGCTCCGCGTCGCCGGTCACGAAGGTGACCGGCAGCCGCTCCGCCGCCGCCCGGGCGTGGCCACGCTCCAGCAGTTCGGGTACGTAGTCGACGCCGGTCACCACGCAGCCGCAGCGGGCGGCGGCGATGGCGGCGTTGCCGGTGCCGGTCGCCACGTCCAGCACCCGGGCGCCGGCCGGCAGGTCGGCTGCCGCCACCAGCCACTCGGCGATCGGGTGGATGAGCGCGGCGACCGCGCCGTAGTCGCCGCTGGCCCAGGTCACCTGCTGGCGTGCCTTCACAGCGCTGAGATCGAGTGCGGTGGTCATGTGGTCCCCCCTCGGACGGATCGTTGTGCCACCGACGCTAGGTGGGGCGCTGCCCCGGGGGATCGGCAGAAACACCTATTTTGGCGGCACCAGGCCCTGCCGGCGGGCCGCCGCGGCCGCCTGACCGCGGCTGGGCACGGCGAGCTTGTCCAACACCGCCGACACGTGGTGACCGACGGTCCGGGTGGAGAGCGACAGTCGGGCCGCGATCTCGGCGTTGCTCAGCCCCTCGGCGAGCAGCGCGAGCACCTCCCGCTGCCGGGCGGTCAGGCCCGTCGGGTGTGCGGCCGTCGCCGGGCGCGGCCCCCGTGGCACCCGGGCCATCCCGCGTCCGCGCAGCTCGGCCCGGAACCGCCGGGCCACGGCGACCGCACCAAGCCCGTCCAGGATCCGCAGCGCCTCGCCGGCCGCCAGGTCGTCGCCGCAGGCCAGCGCCTCGGCCCTGGAGTACGGGCAGCCGAGCTGGTGCCACTCCTCGGCCGCACCGGCCCAGTCGCCCTCGATCAGCCGCCGGTACGGGGACGCCAGCGCCCCGGTGTCTCCGACCGGCTCCCCGGCCCGCCACAGCCAGTACGCCAGCTCCCCGGCGAACCACGGTTGCCCGGCGTCGACCGCCAGCCCGTGGACCCGGCGCAGCTCGGCGGCTGCCCGTGTCGGCTCGCCGGCCAGCCAGTGCCGTTCCGCCAGCGCCGCGGCCACCGGCACGACGAACTGGAGTTCGCGGCTCTGCGCGGCCCAGCGGGTCGCGCCGTCCAAGTGGTGTGGCCCGGCCCGGCCGCCGCACCGGGCGTCCAGCCGGCTCAGCGTGACCAGTGCCGGGGCCAGACTCGCGCCGGGCTGCTCGGTGCCGCTCAACGCCTGCTCGGCGTCGGCGCGGGCGCCGGACCAGTCTCCGGTGGCCAGCCGCAGCCGGGCGCGGTAGCCGAGCAGATGGCGGGAATACCCGTCGAGGTCCCGGGTGGTGGTGAAGCGCAGCGCGCGATCGAGCGCCTCGGCAGCCGGCGTCAGCCGGTGCCAGTCCACCGACACGGTGGCGAGATTGACCAGCGCGCGGGCCGCGTGGTCGTCGAGGTGGTGGGCGGCGGCCAGCGTGTGCCCGCGTTCCAGCTCGATGACCCCGGCGACGTCGCCGCGTTGAAGGCGCGCCGAGCCGACGTTGACCAGCGCGTGGGCCTCGGTCTCCACGTCGCCGAGCCGTCGGGCCAGCTCCCGGGCCCGGCCACCCCAGTCGATGGCCCGGTCGATGTCGTCACCGAGCATGAGCAGCTGCGACATGTTGCTGTACGCCATGGCCAACTGCACGCCGGGGGGCGTGGACTCCAGCACCTGGACCGCGCGGGTGCCCGCCGCCCGGGCTGCCGTGCTGTCCCCGGTCCACCAGGAGAGCCGGGACACCCAGCGCAGGTTCTCACCGATCCGCAGCGGCTCGCCCTCGGCCTCCCGCAGGGCCAGCGCGTCCCGCCGTGCGGCGAGCGCCTGCGCGCCCAGCCCGGCCAGATATGCCGCGGTCCCGTACGCCTCCAGCAACGCGGCACGGCGTGGCGGCGGCAGACCCGCGGCGTGCGGGAGCGCGACGGTGTAGTGGTCCGCCGCCTGCCGGTGCGCCCCCGCTCGGCTCGCCCGCTGCGCCGCCACGGGCGCCCAGCGCAGAACCGCCGTGGGATCGTCAGCGTGGTGCGCGTGGTGCACCAGCCGGGCGGCGTCGACGTCGGCCCGTGGCGTGAGCCGGGCCAGCACGGCCGCGTGCAGCGCGGCCCGGCGCACCGGGGACAGTGACTCGCGCACCGCCCGGCCCAGCAGCTCGTGCCGGAACGCCACCCCGTTGCCCGCCGGCACCAGCACGCCCCGGTCCAGGCTCTCCTGCACGGCAGCCGGCGGATGATCGACCAGCAGGTACGGCTCGGCCCGGGACGGGACCACCGAGACCAGGGCGGCGACCTCCCGCGCCGGCGGCGACAGCGCGGCCAGCCGGGCCAGCACCAGATCGCGTACGGTCGGCGGCACACCCGGACCGGTCGCGGCCAGCACCTCGGTGACCAGCAGCGGGTTGCCCCCGGTGGCCTGGTACAACCCGCCGGGGCGCGGCCGGCGCGGCGGGCCAACGCCGCGACGGCGTCCGTGGACAGGGCGGGCAGCGGCAGCCGGTGGACCAGCGGCCGGGGCAGGCCGGCGAGCACGCCGTGCAGCGGATGCTCCGCTCCGACCTCGTCGTCGCGCAGGGTGAGTACGAGCAGCGCCGGGTGGCGTGCCAACCGTCGCCCCAGGTACGCGATCAGGTCCAGAGTGGCCCCGTCCGCCCAGTGCGCGTCCTCCACCACCATCACCGCCCGGCGCCCGGGCCGGGGACCGGTCAGCTCGTCGAGGAGCGCGTCAAACACCGTGCCGCGGCGTTCGGCCTCCGCCGCCGCGTGCAGCGCGGTCAGTCGCTCCGCGAGTACGCCGCCGACCTGACGGGCGATGTCGTGCAGTGGGCCGAGTGCCCGGGGCGTCAGCAGCGGGTCGCAGCTGCCCCAGAGCACCCGGGCACGTGGCTCGGCCGTCGCCGCGAACGCGTTGACCAGGGCGGACTTGCCGGCACCCGCCTCGCCGGCGACGAGCGCGATCGCGCCGCCGGGGGAGGCCAGCAGCCTGTCCAGGGTGGCGAGCGCGTTTGCGCGCTCCAGCAGCTCCATCACGGTCGATGCTAGTCAGCAGGGCGCCCGGCCGGTGTGCGGCGGAGACCCTCGACGTGGTCAACCGACAACTCGGCGTAGGCCTGCTCGACGACGGTTGGCTCCGGACGGGGGCTGAACCCTCGTCCGGCAGCGGCTCACTGCTGCCGCGCGCCTGCGGGGGAGCCGAGCGCCGGGGCGCGTTCGAAGATGTAGTAGACGGGGACGCCGGCGATGATGGCCAGTGCCACCGGCGGGCTGACGAAGGCGGCGGCGATCGCGGCCAGATACAGGATCGATGCTGCCCCGAATCGCAGCCGCGCCCTCCAACGGATCCCCGCCGGCACGGGCTGGGGGAGCCGGCCCGGCCGCAAGGTCCATTCGAAGATCCCAGCGAAGCTCAGCCCCATCCCCAGGAAGGCAGCCGCATACAGAGTCACCGCCACCTGGGCGTCCTGCCCGCCCAGGGCGAGGTACTTGGCCACCGTCGCCGTGTCCACCGGGATCAGAACCACGAACAGCAGCAGGATGAGGTTGAGGAGGGCCAGGGTCCGGTCGATGACGACGAGGTTGTCGATGAGGGCGTGGTGGTTGACCCAGATCAGCCCGATCGTGGCGAAGCTGATCAGGTAGGCGACGAATGAGGGCCAGTGTTCCGCGACCTGATGCAGGAGCGGGCCATGACCCGGGCCGGCCACCGCCAGATTCAGCGCGAGAAGCGTGATCGCGACCGCGAAGACCGCATCACTGAACACCTCCAGCCGGGTTCGGCTCACCCGACAGTTCTACCGCACCATCCGGACGTGCCGTGGGCGTTCAACCCGGGTCACAACGGCTTTCCCCGCTCGGCCGGCCAACCGCATGTCGCCGTGACGTCGTCAGCCGAGCACGTCCGTGTAACCCCGTTCCAGGTACACGGTCGACCATGACATACCGCCCGCTGCGGAGTTGGCACCGTAGCCCCTGGCCAGCAACTCCCCGGTCTGCGGGTCGAAAAGCAGATATTCCCTGCCCCAATCGCCGGGGCTCGGCTGGGGACCTCGGCCGAGGTCGGCTGACACCACGATCCCGGTCCGTCCTGCCGGGTCAGTCTGCTCATCGCGACAGGTCACCCCCTCCGTTCCGGCAAGGAACCGCAGCAGCGCAACCCGATGCGCGAAGTCCACGACCCGCTCGTTGTTCAGCTCCGCGACGCTGACAAGCACGTGCGATGGCCCGTTCTCCCGCGCCTGGTACAGCGCCTGGCCCATTGCCGCGGGTTCCGCCGCCGGCAGTGGCAGGACGCTGAAGTCTCCGGGGCGCAGGTCGTCCGTGTCGGAACCCTCCTTCGGGATCATGTCTGGGTGCTCAGCGTAGAAGTTCCGTGATGCTTCGTCCGGATAGGTCGCTGCTCCTCGCACGATGCGAATGCGTCCCGAGCCGTCGGCCGCGAGCCACCGCGACGTCTCCTCGCTGAACAGCACACTCACCGACTGAGTGCGGCTACCCGGTCGCAGTCCCGAGCTGCCGCTCTGCCCCCTCCGGTGCAGGTACTCATACCGTCCGGCCTTTCCGTCGTACGACGTGGCCCGCATCCGGTCCGCGATCGTGCTCAGGCAGTGGGCCGGGACGCCAGCGGCACCCGGAACGATCGGAGGCTGGGATGATCCGGAGGGCCCGGCGGTGGGCCGGAGGACCGTGACCGTCATTGCCGCAACGGCGATTACGGCGAAGGCCGCCCCGACGGCAACGAGTCGCCGCGCCCGCCGAGCAGGTACCACCTGGTCGTAGGACGTGACGTCGTTGCTGGCGAGCCGCAACACTTCCTCGACGTCACCGGCCCCCACCTGGATCCCGCGGGCCGGGTCAGCGGCCTCCAGCAGTTCACGCACTCGCTTGTTCATCGCGCTCCTCCCAGCTGGCCGTCGAGTAAGGGGGTCTGTTCGGACTGTTCCCGGAGCATCTCGGTCAGTCGCCGTCGAGCCCGGTGCAGCCGCACTTTGGCCGTGGCTGCACCGCAGCCCAGGACCAGTGCCGCCTCGCTCAGCGATGACTGCTCCCAGCCGACCAGCCGCAGGATTTCCTGATCGTCGTCCGACAGCCGGCTGAGCGCCGCGCGCACATCGACCAGCCGCAGGACGCCGTCATGACGGTCCAACGCGGCAGCTTCGGTCAGCTCCACGGGCGGCGGTACGGCCCGTTGGGTACGCCAATGGTTGGCCAACAGCCGACGAGCGACCCCGTACAGCCAGGGCAACGTCCGCGCCGGCAGTTCCGACCGGCGCCGCCAGGCCACCAGGAACACCTCCTGGGCAAGTTCCTCCGCCGCCGTCAGGCCGTCGAGTCGCCGCAGTCCGTAGCGCACGACGTCCGGATAGTGCCGTGCGTAGATCCCGCGGAACCAGTCGGCTCCCCGGGCGTCGACTTCCCTCATACCCCTACTTGTGTCGGTCGGCGGCCGGGGGTTACAGGACCGGACCGTATCCGCTTGCCCGCGTCGCTTGCTGCCTTCTCGCTGCTTCCGGCAGGACAGTGAGCGCCGGAAACGAATCAAGGCCCCTCGGTGGAGGGGCCTTGACCTTTACCTCTGGTCGGGGTGGCCGGATTCGAACCGACGACCTCTTCGTCCCGAACGAAGCGCGCTACCAAGCTGCGCCACACCCCGAGGCGTGCCGACAAATAGTAGCCCACCCGTCCCGATGGTCAAACTCGGTACCCCCGGGGGGCGGATCTTGACGGCGGGACGCCGGGACGGCGCGGGCGCGCGGGTCAGCGGGGGATCAGGGTGAGGATGGTCGCCTCCGGGGGGCAGGCGAAGCGGACCGGAGCGGTCGGGTGGGTGCCCAGGCCCGCGGAGACGTGCAGCCAGGAGTCCGAGCCCGGCCACCGGTGCAGCCCGCGCGCCATCGAGCGGGGCAGCCCGCAGTTGGTCACCAACGCCCCGACGCCCGGTACGCGGACCTGCCCGCCGTGGGTGTGCCCGGCCAGCAGCAGCCCGAAGCCGTCCGCGGCCATCCGGTCCAGCACCCGTGGTTCGGGGGAGTGCGCCAGCGCGATGGACAGGTCCGCCGAGGATGAGACCCGGCCGTCCACGGCGCCGTAGTCGTCCCGCTCGATGTGCGGGTCGTCCACGCCCACCAGGTCGATCTGCCGGCCGCCGGCCTTGAGCATGGTGCGGGCGTTGTTCAGGTCCAACCAGCCGGCGCCGGTGAACACCTGGCGCAGCTCCTCGTAGGGCAGGTCGACGCCCTCGGTGTACTCCCGGTCGGGCAGGAAGTAGGTGAACGGGTTCTTCCACACCGGCCCGGTGTAGTCGTTGGAGCCGAACACGAAGGCGCCCGGGTAGTCCAGCAGCGGTTGCAGCGCCCGCAACACCCCGGGCACCGCGCCCGGGTGCGCCATGTTGTCGCCGGTCACCACGACCAGGTCCGGGTCGAGGGCGGCCAGCGACGCCACCCAGCGCTGCTTGCGCGCCTGGTCGGGCATCATGTGCAGGTCCGACAGGTGCAGCACGCGCAGCGGCTCCGCGTCGGCCGGCAGCATCGGTACGTCGTACCGCCGCAGGGTGAACATGTTGCGCTCGACGAGTGACGCGTACGCGAGGGTGGCCGCTCCAACCGCGGCGGTTCCGGCGGCGAGCCGGAATAGTGTGCGCTTTCGCATGCCGTTCAGGGTAGTTTGACCGTCCATGAGCACGCTGAAGGACCGCCTAACCGCCGACATGCGTTCCGCGCTCAAGGCGCGCGACGAGCTGACCACCTCCACGCTACGGATGGCCCTGGCCGCCGTCGGCACCGCCGAGGTCGCCGGCAAGGCCAAGCGCGAGCTCACCGACGACGAGGTGCTCGTGGTGCTGACCAAGGAGGCGAAGAAGCGCCGGGAGGCGGCCACCGCCTTCGCCGACGCGGGCCGCGCCGAGCAGGCGGCGAAGGAGACCTCCGAGGGTGAGGTGCTGGACCGTTACCTGCCCAAGCAGCTCTCGGACGCCGAGTTGACCGAGCTGGTGTCTGGGGCACTCGCCGCGGGCGGCATCACCGGGAAGGCCCAGATGGGCCCGGCGATGAAGGCGGCCCAGGCCGCGGTGGCCGGCCAGGCCGAGGGTGGTCGGGTGGCCGCTGAGGTACGCCGCCAGCTCGGCCTCTGACCGGCGGCACCCAGACCAACGGGGTTCCGACACCGCGCGGTCCGGACACCGCGCGGCCCTGAAACCCGCCGACGCAGTCCGGGCAGACGAAACGGGCGGGCACTCGAAGGTGCCCGCCCGTTTCGTGCGTCTTGCTCGTCGGCTCAGCCGCCCGGGCGGCCCGTGCCGGGTCGACCCGGGGTGCCGGGCTGGTTCGGCTTGTTCGGCGTGGTGTTTCCCGGCGGGGGAGCGCCGCCGCCGCTGCTGACCTGGATGGTGACCACGCCGCCCTTGATGGTGCGCCCGTCCGGGCTGGTGCCGGCGGCGGTGCCAGCCGGACACGTCGAAGTCACCTTCGTGTCGGAGACGACCGGGTCGAAGCCGGCGTCCTTGAGCCGGGACTTCGCGCTGTCCACCGACGCGCACTTCACGCTGGGGATGCTGCGCTGGTCACCCTGGGAGATCTTCTGGCCCGGCGGGTCGAACGGGATATCCGGTTTGCCCTTCATCGCGTCCCGCAGCGTCTCCCACACCGGCGGGTTGATGCCGTCCTTCTCGCCGTGCTTCATCTTGACGTTGGTCTGCGGCCAGTCCGGGTCGGCCATGATGCCGGCCACCGCGTACTGCTTGGTCATCGCGACCAGGGCTGCGGTCTTCTCCGAGTCGGTGGTGCCGGACTTGCCGGCCACCGGCGCACCGACGTCCCTCCGCACGTTGCCGGCGGTGGCTCCCGTGCACCTGGAGGTCGTCGACCGGTCACCGACCGGGCAACGGGCCGCGTCCACAGCGGCGCGGGCCACCTCGGTGCTGAACCGCTTCTCGCAGCGCGGGTTGGCGATGTCCAGCTTTTTGCCCTCCGGGTCCCGAATCTCCTGCACCGGGATCGGCTCGCAGAATTTGCCGTCCGCGGCCAGGGTGGCGTAGGCATTGGCAAGGTCCAGCGGGGTGGTCTGCGAGACGCCCAGGGTGAACGCGCCCCACTGGTGCGCCCCCCGTTCCAGGTCCAGGTCCTCCTGGGCTCGGAAGTTGATGCCCAGCCTCTTCGCGGCCTTGACCACGTTCTCCGCGCCGACCTGCTGCTGGAGTGGCACGAAGTAGGTGTTCACCGACCGGCCGAACGCGCCCCACATGGTGTGCACGCCGGCCATGCTGTCGGTCGAGTTGGTGGGGCAGTAGAAGTGGGTCCCGGCGCAGGCTGCTGGGCCTGGTCGGATGATGTACTCCGACTTGAACTGCTTCGGCGCGTTGATGGTGTAGCTGAGGGGGATGCCCTTCTCCAGCGCCGCCACGACGGTGAACATCTTGAACGTCGAGCCGGCCTGGTAGCCGGTGATGCCGTCGCCGCCGGTGAGCAGCGGGTTGACCGTCGCCGGGTAGTTGCCCCGGATGCCCTTCCTCTTCTTCGCGGGATCGCTGGAGATCCTGTTCTTCGGGTTCTTCGGGTCGTCCAGCTTGAACTGGCGGTTGACCGCGAGCGCCCGAACCCGCCCGCTGCCCGGTTCCACCACGGCGACCATGGCGGCCTCCTTGGAGGTCTCCTTCTTGGCCCTGCGAACCGCGGCGTCGGCGCCCTTCTGGGCCTGCACGTCGAGCGAGGTGATGATGGTGTAGCCGCCGCTCTTCAGCCGCCGCTCACGGTCGTACGACGTCGAGCCGAACGTCTCCTGCTGCATCCACCAGCGGTAGAAGTAGTCGCAGAAGAAGCCCCAGCTGTTGACGTTGGCGGCGACGCAGCCGTTGGGGGTGCGCTTGTCCTTCACCACCAGCTTGGTCGCCTTGGCGGCGTCGGCCTCCTGCTGGGTGATGGCCTTGATGTCGACCATGTTCTGGATGACGTAGTTGCGTCGGTTCAGTGCGAGCGGGAAGCCGGCCTTGGTGGTCGGGTCGTTGGTGGTCGGCGCCTTCACCATGCCGGCCAGCAGCGCCGCTTCCTCGATCTTGAGCTTGCTCGGCGGCTTGCCGAAGTAGACCTGGCTGGCGGCGTACACGCCGTACGCGCCGTTGCCGAACGAGGCGAGGTTGAGGTAGCGGGTGAGGATCTCGTCCTTGGAGAACTCCTTGTCGACCTGGAGGGCCAGCCGCATCTCGCGGAGCTTGCGGGCGCTGGTGTCCTCGGTCGCGGCAACCACGTCGGCCGGGTGGGTGGCCGAGTACGCGATGGCCAGCCGGACGTACTGCATGGTCAGCGTCGAGGCGCCCTGCCGGCCGGCGCTCTCGTTCTGGTTGTTGACGAACGCGCGGGCGACACCGTTGATGTCGACGCCGTTGTGCTTGTAGAAGTCGTGGTCTTCGGCCGCGATGATGGCCTTCTGCATGTCCGGCGAGATGTCGGCGAGCTTCACGTCGCGCCGGTTCTCGTCGTACATGATCGCCAGCGGTGTCTTGCCGTCCGAGGCGTACAGGTAGCCGAGCTGTGGCGCGCGGGCCACCGTCAGCTCCGTGGGCAGGGCGCCGAATGTCTCGGCGCCGGCCTTTGCGGCCAAGCCGGACATCGCCACTGCGGGGAAGGCCGCCGCGGCGACCACCACGCCGGCCAGCAGGCCACATACGAGCAGCGATGCGGCGTTGGTCAGCACATTGTGGTCACGTTTCCGCATCCAGGTCACCTCAGCAGGGTACGCGAGTAGGGAACGAGGGGGCGCTGGGGCGTTCTTCCCCATTTCCTGCGCGCGCTGCCCTCGTTGTGCTAAACGCACGACCCCCGGTGCGTGGTTGCGTCTGACCTGGCGTGAGTCTCCTCCGATCGAAGGAAGCGGCGCAGCGTTTTCGCCGACCTCGACGGGGTAACCGGCGGTCGAGCGCCCGGGAAGCCGGGAGTGTCCGGAATGATGGATTTCGCCGACAACGTTGCGTAATCAGTCGACTACAGAGCATGATGGGGGGCGGCGACAGCGCCACATGTCGTTCGCGCCGCCTTGGGGAAGGCGAGCCGGGCGATCGGGGGGAATTGCCGGCTGACGTGCAACGAGGTCGGTAGGTACTGCAAGGGGGGACGTGTACACATGGGCATGATCACTGACTGGCCGTCGCTGGCGGCGTGTCAGAACGGGGACCCGGACGCGTTGTTCGTACAGGGCGCCGAACAGAACGTGGCGAAGCGGATCTGCCGGAGCTGCCCAGTTCGGTACGAGTGCCTGGCCGACGCGCTGGACAACCGGATCGAGTTCGGTGTGTGGGGTGGCATGACCGAACGCGAACGCCGAGCGCTGCTGCGTCGTCACCCGCAGGTGACGAGCTGGCGCAAGATGTTCGAGGCCGCGATGAAGAAGAACAGCAAGGACAAGGCCGGCAAGGACAAGATTCTCGTCAGCGCGGCCACCTGACGCCGGTCACGGCCGGCTGATCGCCGCGCCGATCGTCCGCAGCCCGTCGACGTCGTGCACGTCGGCGGGTTGCGCCGTCACCGACACCGCGGGCACCGCCGGGAACGCCTCGGTGAACCGCGCGGCCACCTGCTGCTCGCGTACCGCTTGGCGGGCCAGCGCGGCGTGCGCCCGCAGCACGTCGGCGGTGGCCTCGTGCCCACCCAGCTCGGCCAGCCGCTCCGCGGCGGCCCGGCTCCGCTCGGCGTCCAGCTCCGGAACCGCAGGCCGGTGCACCCGGTTGAGCACCAGACCGGCCAGCGGCATGTTCTCCTCCCGCAGTCGGCCGGCGAAGTAGGCGGCCTCCCGGACAGCGTCCGGCTCCGGCGCCGCGACCAGCACGAAGGCCGTCTCCCGTGCCTGGAGGATGCGGTACGTCTGCTCGGCCCGCTGCCGGAAACCGCCGAACATCGAATCCAGCCCGGCCACGAAGCCGGACAGGTCGGTGAGCAGCTGCGCGCCGAGCACCTTCTGCACCACCTTCGAGAACATCCCGAACGAGGCGGTGACCAGGCTGAACATGCTCCGCCCACCGCTGCGGGCCGGTGCCAGCAGCAGTCGCAGCATGCGGCCGTCGAGGAAGCGGGAGAGCCGGGCCGGCGCGTCCAGGAAGTCGAGCGCCGAGCGGGACGGCGGGGTGTCCACGACGATCAGGTCCCACTCGCCCCGGGCGTGCAACTGGCCGAGCTTCTCCATCGCCATGTATTCCTGCGTGCCGGCGAAGGTCGAGCTCATCGCCTGGTAGAAGGGGTTGGCGAAGATCTCCGCCGCCTTCGCCGGATCGGTGTGCTGCAGCACCACGTCGTCGAAGGTGCGTTTCATGTCCAGCATCATGGCGTGCAGCTCGCCGCCGCTGGCCTCGACGTCGATCCCCTTGACCTGCCGGGGCGTGTTGTCCAGCTCGGTCAGGCCCAGCGACTGGGCCAACCGGCGGGCCGGGTCGATGGTGAGCACCACCGTGCGGCGGCCGTGGTGCTCGGCGGCCCGCAGCGCCAGCGCGGCGGCCGTGGTCGTCTTTCCCACCCCGCCGGCACCGCAACACACGACGATCCGCACGCCCGGGTCGGCGAGGATCTTGTCGACGTCCAGCTGCGGCGCCGCGTCTTCGGAAGGCACCAATCGAGCGTATCGGGCCGGGTGGGTCCGTGCGCCCGTGCCGACCTCAGGTGTGAGTCAATCCGCCCGGAGGAGGGCCTGAGCCAGCGTCGCGAGCCCCGCCCGGTCCACCCCGTCGGCCAGCAACGGCAGCTCGGTCATCGGCAGCCCCAGCTCCACCAGCTCGGCCCGCAGTGAATCCTCCAACTCGCGCCGGATGAGCTGGTCACGCGCCTCGTCGTGCAGGCCGGCGACGGTTTCCCGGTCGGCCGGCAGCCCGGCGGCGACCAGCCCACGCTTCAGCTCGGCCGCGGTGACCGCCCGACCGGAGGGCACCGGTGGCCGCGTGCCGTTGACGATCACCCGCCCGATCCCGAAGCCGAGCGAGGTCAGGTCGGCGATGGCGTCCACCGTCTCCTGCACCGGCATCTCCTCCAGCAGCGTGACCACGTGCACCGCGGTTATCGGGGACCGCAGCAGTGCCGCGACCCCCTCGCTCTGAGTCTTGATCGGGCCCACCTTGGCCAGCCGGGCCGTCTCGGCCGTGACGTTGAGGAACCGGCCGATCCGCCCGGTCGGCGGGCCGTCCAGCACCACCGCGTCGTACACGCGCCGCTGCCCGGACGTGCGGGTGGTGGCCTCCTTCGCCTTACCGGTGAGCAGCACGTCACGCAGGCCCGGGGCGATGGTGGTGGCGAAGTCGATGGCGCCGAGCTTGCGCAGCGCCCGGCCGGCGGCACCCAACTTGTAGAACATGTCGAGGTATTCGAGCAACGCCTCCTCGGCGTCCACGGCCAGCGCGCGCACCTCACCGCCGCCCGGGGCGTCAGCGAGGTGCCGCTCCTCGTACGGCAGCGGGTCGATGCCGAAGAGCTGGGCGATGCCCTGCCGCCCCTCGACCTCCACCAGCAGGGTGCGCCGGCCGCCGGCGGCCAGCGCCAGGGCCAGCGCCGCCGCCACGCTGGTCTTGCCGGTGCCGCCCTTGCCGGTCACCACGTGGAGACGGGCCGACCATCCGGTACCGGCCGGGTCGGTCGGCCGCTCAGCTGCACGCACCCGTCGAGCCTATCCAGGCCTGCCGGTCACGCGACCTCGCAGACCCACCAACCCGACTTCTGCACCACCGTGAAGCGCAGGTCCTGGTCGGCCACCTTCTCGTCGGAGGTGGTCATGGTGACCCGGGTGGAGACGGTCGCCCGTGCCCCGGTCTGGTTGTCCACCTTCGGGCTGGTCCACCGGAAGCGGGGGTTCTTGTACTCGGCGGCGTACTTCTGCACCTCTGCGACCTTCGCGGCGATCTTCTCGTCGTCCCGGGCGGCCGCGCAGACGCGGCTGGCCGCCTTGGTCGCGTCGCGGTCCTTGTAGACCGCGGTGAGAAACTCGTCGACGGCGACCGCGGGTTCCTTGGCGCCCTCGCCGGTCTCGGCGTTGCGCAGGGTCAGGAACGCCACCACGCCGCCGCCCACGCAGAGCACCATGATCACGACGAGCGCGATCGCCGCGATCAGCAGGCCGCGCTTCTTCTTGGGTTCGGCGGCGCCCTGGTACGGGGGGTAGCCGGGCGGGGGTGACGGGATCGCCGACGGGTCCTGGGCACCCGATGCCGGTGCCGAGCCGCCGGGACCCTCGGGCGGGGCAGGCAGGGCGAGCGGCCCGGGCTGCGCCGCGGGGGCCGGCTGGTCGGGAACAGCCGGACCGGCGGGATCCCGGTGGGCCTGCGGGAGTGCGGGCGGCCCGGCCTGGTCGCCGCTGGGCGGTTGGGTCATGTCTTTCCCCCGGGGGGTGCGGGCGCCCGCCGCCACCCCTGGCGCCGAGCGTGATCGAGCGGGTGGCCGGCGCTGCGCGACCGTCCGACCGGAAGGGTAGCGGTCAATCATCGAACCGGTGTCGCCCCTGCCGGGCCGGGCGGGCGACGGATCCGGCCGACGGGATCTCCGACGCGGTGCCCCGTAGGGCCTCCCACCTGCGATGTGTCGCATATGTGACTAGGGGTTACCGGCCGTGCGCGTCCTGTTGGCGGGACTGCGGCCACGGACCTTACCTTCGATCCCGGGTGCGGGGGCCGGGACGGATGGATGGTCCGATCGGAGGCGTGATCCGACAGGTACGACCGGAGGCAGTGCATGCGCGACGTGGACAACATCCCTCGCACCCAGTTCCCAACCAACGACCGGCTGCGCCGGTCCGGGTCCCGGGGCGAAGCTGACGGGCCGGTCGGCAGCCTGCCGGTCAACGAGCGGTCGTACCGCCGGGTGCCGGAGCCGACGGAGGTGGTCCTCGCGTCGGGTCGCCCCGCCGAGCGGGGCCGGGACGACGAGGAGCCGGGCTTCGTCATCCACCTGCCGATCCGGGTGCCCGACCTGGCGGCGGCGACCGCGCTGGCCGGTCGGGTCGCGGTGTCCCTGGGTTTCCTGCCGGAGCTGGACGCCGGTGAGACCACCGTTTCCAACGCCGACGACCAGAACAACCGGCATCGGGTCTTCTGCGACCTGCTGCTGCCCGACCGCTCCCGCTGCCCCCAGGGGTACGAGCACGAGGGGCCCTGCGGTGAGCTGCCGGCCGCGCCGGAGCAGCGTCCCGCACCTCGCCCCGCCAGCGGACCGTAGGCTGTGCCTCGAATACGTCCGCACCGAGAGGGAGCCCTCCAGCGATGCAGAAGTGGGAATACTCCACGGTCCCGCTGCTGGTCCATGCGACCAAGCAGATCCTCGACAACTGGGGCGAGGACGGGTGGGAACTCGTCGCCGTGGTCCCCGGGCCGAACCCGGACCAGCTGGTCGCGTACCTGAAGCGGCCCAAGGCATGAGCAACGGTCCGCACGCGAAGCTCGCCGAGCTGGGTCTCGAACTGCCCGAGGTGGTGCCGCCGGTGGCCAGCTACGTACCGGCCGTGCAGTCCGGCCAGCACGTGTACGTCTCCGGGCAGCTGCCGATGGCCGAGGGCAAGCTGCTGGCCACCGGCAAGGTCGGCGCCGGTATCTCCGGCGAGCAGGCGAAGGATCTGGCCCAGCGGTGCGCGCTCAACGCGCTGGCTGCGGTCGACTCGCTGGTCGGTCTGGAGAACGTGGTCAAGGTGGTCAAGCTGACCGGGTTCGTGGCCTCCGCGCCCGGCTTCACCGGCCAGCCCGCGGTGATCAACGGCGCCTCCGACCTGCTGGGCACCGTCTTCGGTGAGGCCGGCCGCCACGCCCGCAGCGCCGTCGGGGTGGCCGAGCTTCCCCTGGACGCGCCGGTGGAGGTCGAGCTGATCCTCGAGGTCGCCTGACGCGTCGCCGGCCCCGCGGTCGTGCGCTTCCTGGCCGATGAAAGCCCCGAACGGGGACGAATCAGGGACCGCAGGTGCAAGATCGCGGGGTGTGGCGCGCGGGGTCGTACGATCGCAGCCATGAGCGGGCACGTGACGGCGCCGGCGGCGGCGCTCGCCGACGAGCTGCCGAGCTGGGTGACGCTGCTGCGTGCGCCGAACCCGGGTCCGATGACCCTCGACGGCACCAACACCTGGGTGCTGCGCGCCCCGACGGCGGAGTACGGCGTCGTGGTCGACCCGGGGCCGGCGGACGAGGGGCACCTGGCCCGGATCGCCGAACACGGCCCGATCGGGCTGATCCTGATCACCCACGGCCATCCCGACCACACCGAGGGTTCCGCCCGCCTGAGTGAGCTCCTCGGCGGCGTGCACGTCCTCGCCGTCGACGCGGCGCACACCATCGGTGGTGCGCCGTTGACCGATTCGGGCGAGCACTTGGACGGCTTCGGCCTGGAGATTCGCCTGCTGGACACCCCGGGGCACACCGGCGACTCGGTCTGCTTCCTGGTCGAGTGCGGCGACGAGCGGGTGGTGCTCACCGGTGACACCATCCTCGGCCGGGGCACCACCGTGGTGGCGCAACCCGACGGGCACCTCGGCGACTACCTGACCAGCCTGGAGCTGCTCTCCGCGTACCGCGGGGTCCCGGCGCTGCCCGGGCACGGCCCGGCGCTGGCCGACTGCGCCGCCGCCGCCGAGTTCTACCTCGCCCACCGCCGGGCCCGTCTCGACCAGGTCCGGGCGGCCGTCGCCGCGGGCGCCCACACCCCCGCTGAGGTGGTCGCCGCGGTCTACGCGGACGTGGACCGCTCCCTCTGGTGGGCCGCCGAGTGGTCGGTCCGCGCCCAGCTTGAGTACCTGGGGGTCGGCACCGGGGAATCCGAGCCCCGGGTCAGTGGGTTGGAGCAGACGTGACCTGCCCCGTGTGCGGAACCGTCGCCGTCCCCGGCGCGCGGTTCTGCCACAACTGCGGGGCGGCGCTGCCGGCCGCCGCGACGTTGCCGGCGGCCGAGCGCCGGGTGGTCACCGTGCTCTTCGGCGACCTCTCCGAATTCACCTCCTGGTCGGAGGACCTCGACCCGGAACGCGTCGGGGCGGTCACCGACCGGGTGCTCGCCGCCCTCGCCGGCGCGGTGAAGACCTTCGGCGGGCACGTCGACAAGCTGACCGGTGACGGGATCATGGCAGTCTTCGGTGCTCCGGTGGCGCACGAGGACGACGCGGAACGTGCCGTCCGGGCCGCCCTTTCGATGCAGCGGGCTGTCCGCCGGGTGCTCGACGACGAGCGGGGCGGCGGCGCGCCGCTCGGGCTGCGGGTCGGGCTGAACACCGGCGACGTCATCGCGGGCATCCAGGCCGCCATCGAGTACACGGTCATCGGGGACACGGTGAACACCGCCGCCCGGCTGGCTGACGCCGCAGCGGTCGGCGCGGTCTACGCCGGTGGAAGGACCTCCGCCGCCACCCGGCACGTGGCCTCATGGCGTGCCCTGCGCCCGCTGCGGCTCAAGGGCAAGCGCGAACCGGTCGAGGCGTACGAGCTGCTGGGTCTGCTGGACGCGCCGGGCACCCGGTCGGGGCTCGGCGACGAGGCGCCCTACGTGGGCCGGGAGACCGAGATCGGTCGGGTCGCCGGCCGGCTCGCCGAGGTGATCGACCAGGGTGACCCGCGGGTGCTGCTGATGACCGCCGAGGCGGGCATCGGCAAGTCCCGCTTCGCCGCCGAGGTGGAACGGCTCGCCGCCGGATACGACGTCGGCGCCGGCCGGTACGCCGCGCACACCGGCGCCCGGGTGCTCTCGGTGCGCTGCGCCGCCTTCGGTGAGCGGCGCCGGCTCGCGCCGCTGGCCGATCTGGTCCGCGCCGCGGTCGGCCTGCCCGGTGACGCGGCCACCGCGCTGACCCGGCCGGCGGTCGAGGAACGGTTTCGCCGGCTCAGCCAGCGGCTCGCCCGCGCCGGTGGAGAGACCGCACCGATCGCCACCGACCAGCTGCTCGCGTTGCTTGGCTACGCCGAACTTCCCGCGCACGGCGGCACCGACAACGGCGAGTGGGGCGCGGGCGCGCCGGCGGCCGACGCCGAGGCGGTGCCGAACGCGGTCGCCGACCTGCTCAGCGGGCTCGCCGCCGAGGCGCCGCTGGTGATCGTGGTGGACGACCTGCACGACGCCACCGCCGAGACGATCCGCGCCCTCGGGCTGACCCTGTCCCGGCTCACCGGCCCGGTGCTGGTGCTGCTGCTCGGCCGCCCCGAGCTGGTCCGTACCGCCGGCGCGCTGACCCGGGTCGCGGACGCCGAGGTGCACTCCCTGCCGCCGCTGCGCGGTGCCGACGCGGCCCGGCTGCTCACCAGCTACCTCGGTGGTGGCAAGCTGCCGCCGGCCGACACGGACCGGCTGCTCGCCACCGCCCAGGGCAACCCGTTCTACCTGGCCGAGCTGGTCACCCTGCTGATCGAGCGCGGGGCGCTGACCACGGTGGAGCCGGCCCGCGGTGTCCGCGCCGGGTCCGGCGAGCGGGACCAGGGCTCGACGGCCGGCTGGCGGCTGGTGCCCGGCTCGCTGGGCAGCCGGCTGCTCTCCCGGGACCTCGCCGCGGTGCTCGCCGCCCGGATCGACGCGCTGCCACCGGACGCCCGCTCGGTGCTGCGCGACGCCGCGGTCATCGGTGACGCGGTGCCCACCGGTGCGTTGGAGGCGCTGCGTGAGCAGCACGGCGGCCGCGATGGCCGGCCCTCGGCCGTGGCCGCGGTGGAACTCGACCGGGCCGTCGATGAACTGCTGCAACGCCGGATGCTGCACCGCACCCGCCTCGGCTACGCGTTCGCCACTCCGCTGATGCGGGAAGCCGCGTACGCCGGGGTGAGCAAGGCGGAGCTGGCCGAGCGGCACGCCGCGCTGGCCCGCTGGGCTGCGCCGCGGGACGAGGCCGCCGCCGGCACGCCGGGCGGGTTCACCGACGAGGCCCGGGACGACTTCGTGGCCACCCATGTGGAGCGGGCCGCCAGGCTCGCGGACGCGGTGAAGCTGCGCCCGGACGCGCCGGCCCGCGCCGTGGCCCCGCTCGGGGTCGCCGCGCTGGGCCGGGCCGCCCGCCGGTCGTTGTCGGCCGGCGAGCCGGCGCTGGCCGTGGAGTACGCCGAGCGCGCCACCGAACTGGCCCGCGACGGGGTGCCGGCGGCGGACCGGGTGGTGCACGCTCGGGCGCTGCTCCAGATCGGCCGGGTCGTCGACGCGCTCGCCTACGCCGAGAAGATCGCCGCGAACGCGGGGGACGAAGCAGTTCGGGCCAGCGCCCTGCTGCTCGCCGGGCAGGCCCAGCAGACCCTCGGCGACCAGGGCCGGGCGGTGGCCGCCTGGCAGGAGGCGTTGCAGGTGGCCACGGACGGCGGCCTGCCCACCCTGCGCGCCTCGGCGATGCGGCGGCTCGGCATGGCCGACTTCGTGACCGGGCGGCTGAGCCAGGCGAGCAGCCGGTTGGCCGCCGCGTACCAGGTGAGCCTCGGCGCACAGGACCGGCGCGGGCAGGCCTGGTCGTTGCAGAACCTGGCCTGGGTGACCACCACCCGGGGCGACTTCGCCGGCACCGACGCGGTGCTCGGCCGGGCCGCACGGCTCTTCGCCGAGTTGAAGGATCCGTACGGGCGGGCCTGGCTGCGGGGCACGGCGGCGTTCGCCCGGCTGCTGGCGGGCCGGCTGCGCGAGGCGGGCCGGCTGGCGCGGGTCTTCCTGCCCTTCGGCGAGCGGGTCGGCGAGGCGTGGGCGGTGGGCACCCTGCGGGCGGTGGCGGCGTTCGCCACCGCCGAGCTGGGCGACCTGGCCGAGGCGGACCGGGAGGCCCGGCGCGCCTACCGGGAGTTCGCCGCTGCCTCCGACGACTGGGGGCGCGGGTTCGCGCTGGTGGTCCGGGCCGTGGTGGCGCGCGGGCTGGGGGAGCCGGAACACGCGGCCGACCTGCTCACCGACGCCCTGGCGTACGCCGACCGGACCTCGCACCCGCTGCTCACCGGGATGGCCGGCACGCTGCGGGGCTTCGTGGCGCTGGACATGGGTGACTGCGAGACCGCCGAGCAGGCCGCCCGCGCGGTGCTGACCGCTGTGGAGCCGCACAACCCGCAGGCCCCGGCGCAGGTCGCGCCCCGGGTGCTGCTGGCGACCGCCCGGCTGGCGGCTGGCGACTCGGCGACCGCGGTCGGGCTGCTCGCCCCGGTGGCCACCGCCGCCGCGAACGCGCCATCGCTGCTCTTCTCCCGCCGCCAGACGATGGCCCGGTACGCGTCGGCGCTGCTCGCCCACGGTCAGCGGGACCAGGCGCTGGACTGGGCACGGCGGGCGGTCACTGCACCGGCCGAGGACGTACGCAGCCAGGTGATCGCGGCCAGCGTGCTGGCCGAGGCGCTGGCCGCCTGCGGTCGCCCGGCTGAGGCCCTGTCCTGTGCGGACGAGGCGGTGCGCCTGGCGTACGCCACCGAGCAGCGCAGCGAACGCGCCGAGGCGGATGCCCTGCGCGCCCGCCTCACCGCCACCCCCTGACCCGGCGCTCTCCCCGCGGCCCGCGCCGATCGGGGGGCTGGCGTGGTGGGGTGGGTTATTGACGGTTTCGGGGATGTGGTGGTCGGGGTGAGCGGCTAGCGTGTCAACACCGTGCGGGGTCCACAGTGGTGACCGTCGCCGTGCCTGGGGAGGCTCTCCATGAAGCTGCCGCGTTCCGTCGCGGGCTGGACCATCGCGGTCTTCGGTGTGCTGGCGCTGCTGATGGGTGCGCTCGGGCTGCTCTGGCCGGAGGCGCTGCTGCGCATGCTCGGGTTCGACGTGCCGGCCAGCCGTGCCGTCGGTGACCACACCGGCACCTTCCTGCTGGCGTCCTCGATGGCGTCGTTCAACATGGGCGTCTACTACCTGCTCGCCACGGTGACCGAGTGGCGGGCGTTCTACCGGTTCACGGTGGTCTTCCGGCTGGTCACGTTCACCGTGTTCAGCATCGCGGTGCTGGCCGAGATCGCTCCGGACCGGTTCTTCGGGGTGGCTGCCTGGGAGGGCCTTGGCGCGCTGGCCACCGCCGTCGGCCTGCGCCTGGACGCCCGTAGGAGTGCGCCGGCCGGCGCTGGCGCGACGGAGGAACACACCGCTGCGACGGCTGATGGCACCGACGTGGCCGGCGATGTCGGAGAGGGGCCCGGCGCGGCCGGTGCCGCTCCGGCGGACGCGGTGCGCTGAGCCACCGGCAGGGTTGGGTATTTTCGAGCAGTGACCGACACCCCGACCGGCGGCTTGCCGGTGCCGAATGTGCCCGGTCTGACCGACTTGCGGGTCTTTGCCCGGGGTGGTTACGCGACCGTCTACCAGGCCACCCAGATCTCGGTGGGCCGCGAGGTCGCCGTCAAGGTGGAGAACCGCACGCTGGACAGCGAGCGTGACCAGGCCCGCTTCCTGCGCGAGGCGCGGGCGGCGGGGCGGATGTCGTCACACCCGCACGTGGTCGACCTCTTCGACGTCGGGGTCACCGTCGACCAGCACCCCTACCTGATCATGGAACTCTGCGACGGCTCGTACGCCGAACGGATGCGCACCTCGCCGCTCGGCCCGGTCGAGGCCCGCGACCTCGGCCTGAAGATCGCTGACGCGTTGGCCCACTCGCACGCGGCCGGGGTGCTGCACCGCGACGTCAAGCCGGCCAACATCCTCTACTCGGGCTTCAACTCGGCGGTGCTCGCCGACTTCGGGCTGGCCGTGCTCGCGGAGCACCGCGACGCCTCGGTCACCCTGGAGGTGCTCACCCCGGCGTACGCGCCGCCGGAGATGTTCAACCACAGCCCACCGTCGCCGGCCGTCGACGTGTACGCGCTCTGCGCCACCCTCTACGCGGTGATGCACGGTCGGCCGCCACGCTGGCAGTCCGAGCGAAACCCCAGCCTCGTCACCGTGCTGGAGATGTTCAACCAGCCGCTTCCTCGCCTGCCCGGCGTGCCGGACGAGCTGATCGACGTACTCCGCGCCGGCATGGCCAACGACCCCGCCGATCGGCCCTCCGCTCTCGAACTGCACGAGCTGCTCGCCAGCCTGCCGCTCGGCCCGCCGTCGACGCCGGTCAGCGGTGCCCCGGTCAGCGGCGGAACGGGCTACGCCGCCGGCCAGCCGGCGCCGCGCCCCCCGGTTGAGGACGTCCACCCGACGGTCCCCGCCGGTCGGCGCTGGCGGCGCTGGTTCCTCGGCGGTGCCGGGGCGCTCGCGCTCGCCGCCTCGGCCAGCGCCGGCGCCTGGATGGCCGGCAGCGGCCCACCGCCCGAGCCGTCCCCCTCGGTCAGCCGGGTCGCCGCGCCAGCGACCGGGCCGCTGCCCGGCTGCACGACCGGCACCGGCGCGCCGACCGCTCTGCCCGAGGGCGCCCACTGCCTGCCCGAGCTGGAGTGCTTCGGCCCGGTGCGGATCCGCGGCACCCGCGCCGAGGCGGCCCGCGTCCCCTGCACCGGACGGCACACCTGGGAGACGTACGCCGAGGGCGTCCTGCCGGTGTCCCTGGTCGGCGCCGAATACGACGACGTGGTCGCGGCCGAGCCGGTGCGCCAGGTGTGCAGCACGACCACCTTCCGACTGACCACGGCGATCAGCGACCCGGTCGGCTGGCACCTGGAGGTGCTCCCGCCGGTGGACGGCAGCGTCGACCGGACCTACCGGTGCCTGGCCGGGCGGGGCGTCGACGCGCTCACCGCGCCCACACTCACCGGTCGCTGAGCCCGCCCAACCCGCGCCGCCGGTCACGCACCGCACGCAACGCGTCCCGGCTGTCCAGAGCTTCGAGCGTATCCGCGTCGATCCCGTACGGCCTCAACTCCGGCGGCCCGGCGGCGAACGGACGGTCCACCGGCTCCGGGTCGTCGCCCTGGCGGGCGGCGGACACGGACACCCCGGCCACCATGGTCAGCAGGACGCAGAGCAACGCGAGGGCTACGCCGAGAAGATCCTGGCGGCGCCAGACGACCAGCGTGACCAGCACCGCAAGGGCTCCCAGCGCCGCGACCACCGCTACCGTCCGCGCATCGGACCTGGACAATCGACTCACCCCTCCAGCATGTCGTCACAGGGCCCGCTGTCAACCACAGAGCCGTCCGACGTGCCGGTCGACGCCACCAGCCGGCCCCACCGACCAGACCGATCGGCGCGCACACGGAGTGGACCGAAATCGCTACTCCCGGTGTCCCGCAGGCCGGTTCCGTCAGCGAGGTCGCCCATGACCACACGCACTGCCCAGTCCCGGCTCCGCTCGGTCGCGACGACACTGGCGGTCGCCCTGACCCTCACCCTGGCCGCCGCCGCCGGCTGCGACAGCCGGCAGCAGCCGGACCTGCCGTCCGTGCAGGAGAAGCTGTCGTATATACAGTCGATCGGTATATGCTGTGATCATGGCGAGTGCTTCCATGCAAGAGTCGACCTATCTGATCCTTACCGCGCTCGTCGAGGCCCCACGGCACGGGTACGCAGTCCTCGATGAGGTCCGCCGGATCTCCGACGGGCGCGTTGACCTGCGCGCCGGCACCCTCTACGCGGCCCTGGATCGGCTGCGAACCGAGGGCCTCATCGACATTGATCGCGAGGAGCAGGTGCAGTCCAGGTTGCGCCGGTACTACCGACTCACCGCGCCCGGCGCGCGACGCTTGGCCGAGGAGTCGGCGCGCCTGCGGAGCAACGCCGAGGCGGCGAACGTGCGACTTCGCCGTGCCGGCCTCATCTTCGAAGGCGGCTTGGCGTGAGATTGGACCAGGTCTACCGGTGGCTGTTGGCCTGCTATCCCCGTGAGTACCGCCAACAGTACGAGGACGAGATGCTCGGGGTGCTGCTGGACGACGCGGCGCCCGACCAGCGAAGGCCCGCGGCGCGCGACGTGCTCGCCCTGCTCGGCGGGGCGTTCCGTGCGCACGTCCGCCAACTGGATGCCCGACTCTCGGTCGATGCCTGGCGGGAAGCCGCAGCGGTACTGGGTCTGATCGCCTCGCTGGTGCTGTTCGCGCGCGCCGCGCGCCTTCCGGTGTTGCACCTCGCCCTGCTCGCGGACGGCCATCCGTTTGGGCTCGGTCAGGAGGTCGTCTCCTGGCCGTCGTGGCTCGGCTCCGGGGTGTGGCTCGTCGTGGCGATGTTGGCAGCATTGCGGTGGAGCCGGACAGCAGCCGCGACCGCCGTATGCGCTGCGGCGTTCGAGGTGGTGCGGGTCGCCGGGGCGTATGGGCAATATTCCACGGTGTTCAATCTCTGGCCGGCGGTGCTGGCCGGGATGGTCCCCGTGGCGCTTGTCGTCCGCGCTCCCGGCTCCGGCACAGCTGGCATCGGCCGCTGGCGGCTTGACCTGCTGGCTGCGGCGACGCTGGTCAGCGTCGGTGCCCCGAGCATCGCCACCGTTGCATTTGCCGACCGCTGGACGGAACCCGTTCGAACCTCCTGGATATTCACCGTCGGCGTCGGCCAGATCGAAGCGATTCTGCTGAGTGTGGGATACCTGCTTTTCGCCCTCGTCATCCTGTCCACGCCGGCGGTGCTGCGACGGCGCCTCCTCGCGCTGGTTGTCCCGGTGGGCGTCACGCTGCTGCTCACCCGACTGGGGCTTGGGACCACGGAGACGTTCCTCGAGCGTGGAACCCACGATGGCGTCCTCGATGCGCTCACCCCTGCGCAGGGGCTGACATTGGTGCTGGTGCCCGCGCTGCTCTTCGCAGTGGCCGCGGCCGTACTCCACTACCGGGAACGGCCGGGCTCCCAAGGCGCGTAACCGCGAAGTGGGCCGGTCAGTACGACTTCTCCTGACCGAGGACGTGCTGGGCCACGAAGTTGAGGATCATTTCCCGGCTGACCGGGGCGATCCGGCCGGCCCGGACCGCTCCGAGCAGGGTGGCCACCCCGTACTCGGTGGTCATGCCGGCGCCGCCGAGCACCTGGACGGCGGTGTCCACGGCGAGCGCGGCGGCCTCCCCGGCGGCGTACTTGGCCATGTTGCCGGCCACTCCGGCCTCCAGGTCGCGGCCGGCGTCGTACAGGGTGGCCGCCTT
This sequence comes from Micromonospora sp. NPDC005163, assembly GCF_053599835.1. Taxonomy (NCBI): domain Bacteria; kingdom Bacillati; phylum Actinomycetota; class Actinomycetes; order Micromonosporales; family Micromonosporaceae; genus Micromonospora; species Micromonospora sp. NPDC005163. The sequence goes on along the minus strand of NZ_JBSFYP010000004.1, from coordinate 175,059 downwards.
CTGGATCATCAAGCGGGCCAGCTCGACCTGCACCGCCGCGTGCGCGAGCGGGTGCGACACTCCCTGGTGGGAGCCGATGCTGCGGCCGCCCCAGACCTTGCGGGTGGCGGTGTAGTCACTGGCCCGCTCGATGGCGTACCGGCCGGTGCCGGCGCCCATCGCGGCGACGGTGATCCGCTCCGGGTTGAGCCCGGCGAAGAGGGCCGGCAGCCCGGCGTCCAGCGACTCGCCGACCAGCGCGTCGGCGGGCACCCGCACGTCGTCCAGGTAGAGCAGGAACTGGTTCTCCGGGGACAGGATCTCCATGTCCAGCTTGGACCGGGTCAGACCGGCCGCGTCGGTCGGCACGAGGAACAGCGCCGGCTTGAGCTTTCCGGTCCCCGCGTCCTCGGTGCGGGCCACCACCAGGACGTGCCCGGCCTCGTCGACCCCGGAGATGTAGCACTTGCGGCCGGAGATCAGCCAGCCGTCACCGTCGCGGCGGGCCACCGTGCCCAGGCGGTGGAAGTTGGAGCCGGCCTCCGGCTCGGTGATCGCGAAAACGATCTTCTGGGAGCCGTCGGCGAGGCCCGGCAGGTGCCGCTTGCGCTGCTCCTCGGTGCCGTGCCGGTTGATGACGGTGGCCGCGATGGCGGGGGAGACCACCAGCAGCAGCAGCGGGCAGCCGGCCGCCGCCAGCTCCTCGCAGACGATGGCCAGCTCGGTGATGCCGCCGCCCCCGCCGCCGTACTCGGTGGGGATGTTGACCCCCAGGTAGCCGAGCTGGCCGGCCTCGGCCCACAGCTCGGTGGTGTGTTCCCCCGATTTCGCTTTCGCTACGAAATAGGAATGACCATAGCGGCGGCCAAGTGCCCGCACGGCGTCGCGCAGCTGGTCCTGCTCGGGGGTGAGGTCGAAGGTCATCGGGGGTCCTCCTCGGGATTGACCACGGCCAGCACGGCGCCGGTGCGGACCTGACCGCCGGCCGGCACCGGCAGCTCGGCGACGACGCCGTCGGTCGGGGCGAGCACGGGATGTTCCAGCTTCATCGCTTCCAGCGTGAGCAGCGGATCGCCGGCCGTGACCCGCTGGCCGACCTGCACGTGCACCCGGGTCACCGCGCCGGGCAGCGGCGCGAGCAGCGACCCGGCGGCCAGCTCCGCGGTGGGCAGCGGGAAACGCGGCAGTTCGGCAAGGCTCGCCGGCCCGTCCGGGCCGTCCACGAAGACCGCCGACCCCACCCGGTGTACGCGGTACGCGCACCGCACCCCGTCGACGTCGAGCACCACCCGGTCCGGGGTGGCCTCGACCAGTGCCACAGCGGGGTCGGCGGCGCTGGGCTCGGCGGCACCGGGGTCGGCGGACCATTCCGCCAGCCCGCCCGTACGGTCCAGCCGGTAGCGGACCTCGATCTCGCCGTCGGGGCCGGTGAACCGGGTGACCTGCGGGACGGCCGGCACGTTGCGCCAGCCCGACGGCAGCCCGGCCAGCACCCGAGCATCGGCGCGACGACCGGCGGCGGAGGCGAGAGCCGCCGCGAGCGTGGCCAGCGGGAGCCGGTCGGCGGGGAGCAGCGGGGTGAAGACCTCGGAATGCCGGTCCAGGAACCCGGTGTCGATCTCCACGGCGGCGAATGCGGGGCTGCGCAGCACCCGGACCAGCAGGTCCCGGTTGGTGGTCACCCCGTGCAGCTCAGCGCGGGACAGCGCGGTGGCCAGCAGCCGGGCCGCCTCGGCCCGGGTCCGGCCCCAGGCGACCAGCTTCGCCAGCATCGAGTCGTAGTGCACGCCGACGGTCGAATTGGCCACCACGCCCGAGTCGAGCCGCAGCCCGGGGGCGGCCAGCGCGCCGAACTCGGAGGCCACCCCGGGGACCGTGAACCGGTGCAGGGTGCCGGTGGCCGGCCGCCAGTTCGCGGCCGCGTCCTCGGCGCAGAGGCGTACCTCGATCGCGTGCCCGGTGCTGCCCGGCAGCGTCGCCGGCAGCGGCTCCCCCTCCGCGACGAGCAGTTGCAGCCCGACCAGGTCCAGCCCGGTGCACAGCTCGGTGACCGGATGCTCCACCTGGAGTCGGGTGTTCATCTCCAGGAAGAAGAACTCCCCGTTCGGGGCGAGCAGGAACTCCACCGTGCCGGCGCCCAGGTAGTCGACCGCGCGACCGGCGGCGACCGCCGCCTCGTGCAACGCCGTCCGCACCCGCTCCGGGACGACCGCCGGCGCCTCCTCGACGATCTTCTGGTGCCGGCGCTGGATCGAGCAGTCCCGGTCGCCGATGGACACCACCCGACCGTGGGCGTCACCGAGGATCTGCACCTCGACGTGCCGGCCGCGCTCGACGTACCGTTCGATGAAGACCGTGCCGTCGCCGAACGCCGCGGCCGCCTCGCGCCGCGCCGAGGCGACGGCCTCGGCAAGCTCCCCGGCGTCCCGGACGATCCGCATCCCGCGCCCGCCGCCGCCGGCGGCCGCCTTGACCAGCACCGGGAAGTCGCTGATCTCGTCGGTGTCGGTCCAGCTGGCCAGCATCGGCACGCCCGCCTCGGCGAGCAGCGCCTTCGCCGCCAGCTTGTCGCCCATCGCGGCGATCACCTTGGCCGGCGGCCCCACCCAGGTCAGCCCGGCGTCGGTCACCGCCGCCGCGAACTCGGCGTTCTCGGCCAGGAAGCCGTAGCCCGGATGGACGGCGTCCGCGCCGCTGCGGCGTGCCGCATCCAGGATCTTCTCGACCCGCAGGTACGTCTCGGCCGGCGTGTTTCCCGGCAGCCTCACCGCTTGGTCGGCCTCGGCGACGAACGGCGCGGCGGCGTCCGCGTCCGAGTGCACGGCGACCGTCTCCACGCCGAGCGCCCGGCAGGTCGCGAAGACACGGCGGGCGATCTCACCCCGGTTGGCCACGAGCAGTCTGCGAATCATGAGCGAGCCCCTCACATCCGGAAGACACCGAAGCCGTCGGCGCCCTTCACCGGTCCGTTGTGGATCGCCGAGAGGCAGAGCCCGAGGACGGTCCGGGTGTCCCGGGGATCGATCACCCCGTCGTCGTAGAGCCGGCCGGAGAGGAACAGCGCCCCGGACTGCGACTCGATCTGCTGCTCGACCATCATCCGCATCGCCGCGTCGGACTCCTCGTCGTAGTCGCGCCCGCGCGCGGCAGCGGCCTGCCGGGCCACGATGGACAGCACGCCGGCGAGCTGCGCCGGGCCCATCACCGCAGACTTCGCGTTCGGCCAGGTGAACAGGAACCTCGGCTCGTACGCCCGGCCGCACATGCCGTAGTTGCCGGCCCCGTAGGAGGCGCCCAGGTTCACCGTCAGGTGCGGCACCGTCGAGTTGGACACCGCGTTGATCATCAGGGCGCCGTGCTTGATGATTCCGCGCTGCTCGTACTCGGTGCCGACCATGTAGCCGGTGGTGTTCTGAAGGAAGACCAGCGGGGTGTCTGCGGCGTTGGCGAGCTGGATGAACTGCGCCGCCTTCTGCGCCTCCTCGCTGAACAACACCCCCCGGGCGTTGGCCAGGACGCCCACCGGATACCCGTGCAGCTCGCCCCAGCCGGTGACCAGCGCGTCACCGTACGCGGGCTTGAACTCGTCGAAGTCGCTTCCGTCCAGGATCCGGGCCAGCACCTCGCGCGGGTCGAACGGCACCTTGAGGTCTGCGCTGGCGATGCCGAGCAGCTCCTCCGGGTCGTACTTCGGCGGCTGCGGGACAGCCGTGCGCGGTGGCGGGCCCTGCTTGCGCCAGTTCAGCCGGCGGACGCACTGCCGGGCCAGTCGGACGCCGTCCCGCTCGTCCTCGGCCAGGTAGTCGGCGAGCCCGGACGTGCCCGCGTGCATCGCCGCGCCGCCCAGTGACTCGTCGTCGGTGACCTCGCCGGTCGCCATCTTCACCAGCGGTGGCCCGGCCAGGTAGACCTGCGACCGGTCCCGGATCATGATCACGTGGTCGGACATCCCCGGCACGTACGCCCCACCGGCCGTGGCGTTGCCGAAGACCACGCTGACCGTGGGGATGCCCGCCGCGGAGAGCCGGGTGAGGTCGCGGAACACCCGGCCGCCCGGAATGAAGATCTCCGCCTGGGTGGGCAGGTCCGCCCCGGCTGACTCGACCAGATTGACCATCGGCAGCCGGTTGGCCAGCGCGATCTCCCCGGCCCGTCGGGTCTTGGCGAGGGACCACGGGTTGACCGCGCCGCCGCGGACCGTCGGGTCGTTGGCGATGATCAGGCACTCGACGCCCTCGACCACGCCGATGCCGGTGACCACGCTGGCCCCGACCGGGAAGTCCGTGCCGTAGGCGGCGACCGGCGACAGCTCCAGGAACGGGCTGTCGGCGTCCACCAGCAGCTCGATCCGCTCCCGGGGGAGCAGCTTGCCGCGGGCGTGGTGCCGGGTCACGTACTTCTCGCCGCCGCCGGCCCGGGCCTGGTCCAGCGCGGCGTCCAGCTCGGCCAGCCGGTCCAGCAACGCTGCCCGGTTCGCCGCGTACCCGGGTGCGGACGGGTCGATCGCGCTGTCCAGGGTGCTCAATGCATCTCCTTCGCTCGCGACTGCGGGGCTCGCAAACCCGGCTCACTCCTCGCGCTCACAGGCCCATGCCCTTCGCGATGATCTCGTTCATGATCTCGGTGGTGCCGCCGCCGATGCCGAGGATGCGGGCGTCCCGGTAGTGCCGTTCCACCTCGGCGTCGCGCAGGTAGCCGAAGCCGCCGTGCAGCTGCAACGCCTGGTCGACGACGTGGTCGCAGGCGGCCACGGCGACGTTCTTCGCCATCGCCACCTCGGTCACCACCGGCTCGCCGGCCGCCACCCGGCCGGCCACCTCGTGTACGTACGACCGGGCCGCCTCGGCCCGGGTGTGCATCTCGGCCAGCCGGTGCCGGACCAGCTGCCGGCTGGCCAGCGGACGGCCGAAGGTCTCCCGATCCCGGCACCAGCGCACCGCCAGCTCGACGCAGCGCTGCGCCGTGGCGTACGCCTGGGTGGCCAGCGAGAGCCGCTCCGCGGCGAAGTGCTGCATGATCGCCAGGAAGCCGGTGTTCTCCGCGCCGATCCGGTTGGCCACCGGCACCCGTACGTCGACGAAGGAGAGCTCGGCCGTGTCCGAGCAGTGCCAGCCCAGCTTCTCGAGCCGGCGCCCCACGGTGAACCCGGGGCTGCCCTTGTCGATGACCAGCAGGCTGAGCTCGCCGCTGCCCGGGAAGTCGGTGCAGACCGCGGTGGTCACGAAGTCCGCCCGGTGCCCGCTGGTGATGTAGGTCTTCGACCCGTTGACCACGTAGTGGTCGCCGTCCCGACGGGCGGTGGTACGGATGCCGGCCACGTCCGAACCGCCGTCCGGCTCGGTGATCGCCAGCGCTCCGATCATCGTGCCGGCCAGGGTGGGCCGGACGTACCGCTCGATCAGGTCGTCGTCCCCGGGCTTCGACACGCCGCCGAGCCGGCCGCCCAGCGACCCGCCGGTACGCGCACCGGACGCCGCGACCATGTGCGGCAGCGCGATGCCGTGCGTGAACAGGGCCGCGACCAGGCCGGACGAGCCGCCGGAGCGGATCAGCTCCTCGGTCACGAGGATCGAGTCGAGCAGGTCGCCGCCGCTGCCGCCCACGGACTCGGGGAAGCCGATGCCGAGCAGACCGAGCTTCGCGGCGGTGGCGTGCAGCGCCCGGGGGACCTCGCCGGCCCGCTCCCACTCGTCCAGGTGCGGCAGCACCTCCCGGGTCACAAAAGCCCGGGTCAGCTCGCGCAGCTGTCGCCGCTCCGGCGTGTCCACGATGCTCACGCCCCCTCCCCGCCCGAAGTCGTGGGCCCGATCGGCACGTCGACCGGCAGGTCGACGGTCCGCGAGCGCAGCAGCTCGCCGAGCGCCTTGGCCTGCGGGTCGAACCGGGTGGACGCGGCCACCCCGGCCCCGAGCAGGCCCTCGATCACAAAGTTGACCGCACGCAGGTTCGGCAGCTCATACCGCTGCACTGCCAGCGGTGCCGTCTCCGGCAGCAGCTCGGCCAGCCGTTCGACGGTCAACCAGTGGCGCAACCAGGCGTACCCGGCGTCGGAGCGCGCCCAGACGCCGAGGTTGGCGTCGCCGCCCTTGTCGCCGGAGCGCGCACCGACCAGCTCGCCGAGCGGCCCGCGTCGGGTCCGCGATAAGGAAGGGCCCCTTCTTATCGGATTTTGTTGTACAGGGGGCCCCTGCAAACACGTGTTCGGCGGTGGCGCGATCGGCACCCGCTCGCCGGAGGGCAGCACCGCGACGTGCGCAACCGCGTCCTGCGGCACCGTGTCGGCGGTGAAGACGCCGTACGGGGTGGCGTCGCCCGGCAGGGTGGTCAGCGTGCAACCCGGGTACGAGGCGAGCGCCAACTCCACCGCGGCGGCCGAGAAGGCCCGGCCGGCTCGCGTCCGGTCGCTGTCGCGCAGGTGGACGTGGAGCAGCGCGCTGGCCGCCTCGGTGTCGACGGCGTCCGGATGGTCGGTCCGGGCCAGCACGAACTCCAGCCCGTCCTTGCCCACCGCCTCCTCGACCTGCCCCCGGACCAGTGCTGCCTTCGCCTCGATGTCCAGCCCGCAGAGCACGAACGTCATCGAGTTGCGGAAGCCACCGAGGTTGTTGACGCCCACCTTGAGGGTGGCCGGCGGCGGCGTGCCCCGGACGCCGGAGACCCGGACCCGGTCCGGCCCGTCCGGGCGCAGCGTCACGCTGTCCAACCGGGTCACCACGTCCGGCCCCAGGTACGCCGGCCCACCGACCTCGTAGAGCAGCTGGGCGGTGACCGTCTCCACCGTGACCGCACCGCCGGTGCCCGGATGCTTGGTGATCACCGTGGAGCCGTCCGGGTGCACCTCGGCGATCGGGAAGCCAGGCCGGTGCCCGCCGTCGGGCAGCTCGGTGAAGAAGCTGAAGTTGCCGCCGGTGACCTGCGCGCCGCACTCGACGAGGTGCCCCGCCACGGTCGCCCCGGCGAGCTCGTCCAGGTCGTCGCGACCCCACCCGTAGTGGGCGATGGCCGGGCCGACCACCAGCGACGCGTCGGTCACCCGCCCGGTGACCACCACGTCCGCCCCGCCGTCGAGGCAGGCGGCGATCCCGAACGCGCCCAGGTAGGCGTTCGCCGTCAGCGCGTCGGGCCGTTGGATGGCGTCGCCCTCGACGTACCCGACCCGCACCGGCAGGTCCAGCCGACCGGCGAGCCGGTCGATGGCGGCGGCCAGGCCGGCCGGGTTCAATCCACCGGCGTTCGTCACGATCCGCGTCCCCCGGTCGAGGGCGGTGCCGAGGCAGCTTTCCAACTGGCGCAGGAACGTCTTCGCGTAGCCCAGATCGGGGTCGCGCAGCCGGTCCCGGCCGAGGATCAGCATGGTCAGCTCGGCCAGGTAGTCGCCGGTCAGCACGTCCAGCTCGCCGCCGTCGAGCATCTCCCGCCAGGCGGTGAACCGGTCACCGTAGAAGCCGGAGGCGTTGCCGATGCGGATCACGCTCGTACTCCCTGCCCACCGGCCGGCGTCGCGGACGGCTCCCGGCCGGCGCCCGGCGGGCCGGCGAAGGCCTGCGCCACGTCGAGCCACTCGTCGGCGACCGGCCCGATGGCCAGCAGGGCGAGGTCCGCGCGGTGCCGGCGCTGGGTGACCAGCAGGCAGAAGTCCCGGGCCGGGCCGGTCAGCCGGTCGGCGGCGTCCGCCGGACCCCAACTCCAGGTGTCGCCGCCGGGCCCGGTCAACTCGACCCGGACCGGCGCCGTCGGTGCCGGTCGGCCGTGCGCGGCGAAGCCGTGCCCGAGGGTACGCACGCCGAGGTGCGCCACGTGTCGGAGCCGGTCGCTGGCGGGGCGGGCGACGCCGAGCGCGTCGGCCACGTCCTCGCCGTGCGCCCAGGTTTCCATGATCCGGGCGGTCGCCATGGAGGTGGCCGACATCCAGGTGCCGTACCAGGGCAGTTTCTCGCCGGCCGGGACGGCGGCCAGCGCGGCGGCGAGCGCCGTCCGGCCGGCGCGCCAGCGGGTCAGCAGCTCCGCCGGCGGGGCGAGGAACTGCTCGGCGCCGTGGTCGACCATGCGGGCCGGGTCGGGTGCGGCGCTCACCGTCGCGAAGAAGGCCGCCGCATCGGTGGCGGCCAGCAGCGCCACGTGGTCGGTCCAGGCGAGGTGGGCGACCTGGTGCCCGATGCTCCAGCCCGGCGCGAGGGTCGGCCGAGCCCAGTCGGCCGCCGGTAGCGGAGCCACCAGGGCGTCCAGCTGGGCGGACTCGTCGGCCAGGTCCGTGAGCAGGTCGCTGAGGTCGACCATAGTGCCTCCGGTTGGTGCGGGCCGGTGCGGCCGGCGGTCAGGGCGTGAGCAGAGTGGCGAGCTGGCGCTTCCAGGTGGTCAACAGGGCGGTGCGCCGAGCCGAGTCGTCGTTGAGCAGGTTCGCCACGCCCAGCCCACGAAGCAGGTCGAGGGTGGCCTGCACCGCTTCCCGGACGCCGGGGCGGCGCTCGTCGACGCCGAGCAGGGCGACGGTGAGTCGGTGCATCTCCCGGCCTACCGTCGCCTCCAGGGGGACGAGGGCGTCCCGAAGCTCCCGGTCGGTGCGGGCGGCGACCCAGAGTTCGAGCGCGGCCACGAAGAGCGGCCCGGTGAAGGCCACGCCGAGCAGGTCGATGACCCGGTCCAGCCGCTGCGGCCCGGCCGGCAACGCCTCCGCCTCGGTGCGCAGCTCGTCGGCTCGACGCTCGGCCAGGTGGGCGACGGCGGCCGTGACCAGCGCAGCCCTGGTGGGGTAGTGGTGCAGCTGAGCGCCTCGGGAGACACCGGCCCGGGCTGCGACGACGGTCGTGGTGGTGCCGGACCAGCCGTGCTCGACCAGACAGTCGACGGTCGCCTCCAGCAGCCGGGCCTGGGTGGCCCGACTGCGCTCCTGCTGAGGGACACGCGTCGATGCGGTGGACACGGGCATAGCCTGCGGCCTCGGAAACAAACAGTCAAGACTGACTTTTTCCTAGGCTTCCGCGACGACGGATGCTGCCTCTGGAGGAGGCCGGTCGGTGACGGTGCTCCGTGAGCCTGTAGAGCTGCCCCAGGAATGGGACGCCCTCCAGGTCACCCGCGGCGGGTCGTGGCGCCTGCCAGGTCGGTGTGCCGGGCTGGCCGGGAGACACGCGCGGCCGTCCCAGATCTGGGGCAGCTCTACAGGCGCAGAGGCGACCTCCAAGCCCGAGCCGGCTGCGGCTTCGCCCCGGCCACGGTAGGCGGGACCGGTGTCAGCGACCGTCGCGGGGAGCGAAGACCGCCAGCGCCTCGGCGTCGCTGTACTGGGAGCGCAGGTACTCGTCGACCCAGGCGACGGCATCGGGGAAGGTGGATTCAGCGGCCACCCGAGCGCAGGCCGCGTCCACGTCGAACGCGGTGCGGCGCAGTTGCGCCCCCGGCCCGAGCAGTGCCCACCACGCGCCCGCTCCGCCGTACGGCATGCCGACGCTGCCCGCGTTGACCACCAGGCGGCGGTCGACCAGGCGGGTGAAAGGCATGTGGGTGTGGCCGCAGACCACCGTTCCGATCTCCGGCGGGAGGCCGGCGAACACCTCCGACCAGCGTGCCATCCGGGAGTCGACGAGCACGACCTCCTCGTCGTCGCGGGGCGTCGCGTGGCAGAACAGCGTCGGGCCGAGGCCGTCGATCTCCAGGGTCACCGTCGTCGGCAACGCGGCGAGCCGAGCGACCTGGTCCTCACGCAACTCCCCGGCGGCCCAGTTCGACACCTCGATCGAGGCGGGCCGGCCGGCGCGGGCCTCGACCAGCTCGCGGTCGGCGTTGCCCCCGACCCAGCAGATCCGGTCGCCGAGGCCGGCGAGCAGGTCGAGCACCTCGACCGGTTGCGGGCCGGCGGCGATGTCGCCGGTGAGCACGATCAGGTCGGCGGCGGCGACGTCCGGCTCGGCCAGCACCGCCTCCAGTGCGGGCAGCACCCCGTGGATGTCGGACAGGACAGCGACTCGGCTCAGCATCGCTCCACCCTCCGGCCGGACCGGCGTCCCGTCCAGCGATTCTGCGCCGGGCAGACGAGGAAGCGGTGAGCATCAGGCGCAACGAAAGTCCCCGCCTGCCGTCATCGACGGCGGGCGGGGACAGACGTGCTGCTCAGACGCGGGCGCGGCGGGCCAGACGCTCCGGGTCCAGGATGATGATGCTCTTGCCGTCCAGCCGCAGCCAGCCGCGGGAGGCGAAGTCGGCCAGCGCCTTGTTGACCGTCTCCCGGGAGGCGCCGACGAGCTGGGCGATCTCCTCCTGGGTGAGGTCGTGGGTCACCCGCAGCACGCCACCGTCGCGGGTGCCGAACCGGCCGGCCATCTGGAGCAGGTTCTTGGCGACCCGGCCCGGCACGTCCGTGAAGATCAGGTCGGCGAGCGAGTCGTTGGTCCGGCGCAGCCGCCGGGCGAGCACCCGGAGCAGCTGCTCGGCGATCTCCGGACGGTTGTTCAGCCACGGTCGCAGCGCCTGCTTGCGCAGCCGCACCAGCCGGGTGTCGGTCACCGCGGTGGCGGTCGCCGTACGCGGACCGGGGTCGAAGAGCGACAGCTCACCGACCATGTCCGACGGGCCCATCACCGCGATCAGGTTCTGCCGGCCGTCCGCCGCGCGGCGGCCAACCTTGATCTTTCCAGACAGCAGGATATAGAGGCTGTCACCGGGCTCGCCCTCATTGAAGACGACCTCGCCCTTGCGGACCTCGATCGTCTCCATCTCCTTGGCGAGCGCCTCGGCAGCCTCCGGGTCTACACCCTGGAAGATCCCGCTGCGGGCCAGTACCTCGTCCATCGCCCACCTCCGGTTGCGCGTGCCGTCCGTCGGCCGGGTCCGCCGTCCGCTGATCCCCTCGCGCGCCGCCAAGTCTAGGCGCACGTGAGCATGAATCAGAGGTCGCCCCTGGAATCTTGATCGGTGGGCGTAACCTGCCCGACGTGCTGAGCGAGCCGACTCTGACCAGCCGCACCGAGGACGGGCGGGACATCCCACTGCTCGTCTGGCGCGCGGACGGACCCCTGCGTGCCGTCAGCAGCGGCCCGCTGGGCGGTGGGATCGGCGTCCGGCGCTGGGTGCTCAACGCCACCGTGCCCATGTCGTACGACCGGGACGACCCGGGCGCGCACCTGGCCTCGCTCGCCACCGACCTGGCCCTCGACGGGCCCGGGGTGGGCCTGCTGACCGGCGTCGATGTGGGCGAGGTGGTGACCCGGACCGACACCGGCGTTCGGGCCTGGGCGACGGTCGGGCTCGGCATCCCCGTGCCGGCCGCCGCGCCGGCTCCGGCCGCGCTCACCCAACGGGTCGGCACGGTCAACATCGTGGTGTACGTGCCGGCGCGGCTCGCCGATTCAGCTCTGGTCAACGCGGTGGCCACCGCGACCGAGGCCAAGACCCAGGCGATCAGGGAGCTGGGGTTGCCGGGAACCGGCACGCCGACCGACTCGGTCACCGTGCTCTGCCCGGTGGACGGGCCGGAGGCCGCGTACGGCGGGCCGCGCTCCGCCTGGGGTGCCCCGCTGGCCCGAGCGGTGCACGCCGCGGTGTTCGCCGGCGGCGACCGGCCGGTCGTGCCCTGGTCAGAACGCCTGACCGGCTGAACTTCCGGCCGATCGGCCCTCGTCGGCGCGTTTGACGACCGGTAGGGTCGCCAGCGATGTATGCTCCCGCGCCCCTCACCCCCCGCCCGCGCCGCCGCGTCGCCCTCGGGCTCGCCGCGCTGCTGGCCGCCCTGCTCGTCGCCGGCTGTGCCGACTCCGCGGAGGCGCCCGTCTGGCAGCCGGGCGCCGGCGGCGGTGGCACCGGCGCGCCGGTCGCGACGGCCGGGCCGAAGGGCAGCGACGGCCCGACGACGTCCGGCCGCGCCATCTCGCTCTCCGCCACCGGCGACATCATCATGGGCAACGCGCCGAACCGGCTGCCCGCCGCCGGCGGAAAGGGCTTCTTCAACTCGGTCACCGAGGCGCTCAAGGCCGACCTGGTGATGGGCAACCTGGAGGAGCCGTTGACGGTGGACACCGGCACCGGCAAGTGCGGGGCCAACTCCACCCGCTGCTTCCAGTTCCGGGCCCCACCGGAGTACGCCGCGCACCTGCGGGACGCCGGCTTCGACGTGCTCAACCAGGCCAACAACCACGGCTACGACTACGGGCCGAAGGGCTACCGGAACACCCAGCAGGCGCTGAAGAAGCACGACCTGGAGCACACCGGTGCCCCCGACCAGATCACCGTGGTCGACGTCAAGGGCGTCAAGGTCGCCGTGGCGGGCTTCTCGTCGTACGTCTGGTCCAACAGCCTCGTCGACATCACCAAGGCGAAGGCGGTGGTCGCCAAGGCCGCCACGATGGCGGACCTGGTCGTGGTGCAGGTGCACATGGGTGGCGAGGGCGTGGAGAAGACCCGGGTGAAGCCGGGCACCGAGATGTTCCTGGGCGAGAACCGGGGCGACCCGGTCAAGTTCTCGCACGCCATGATCGACGCTGGCGCGGATCTGATCGTCGGACACGGACCGCACGTGCTGCGCGGCATGGAGTTCTACCGGGGTCGGCTGATCGCGTACAGCCTGGGCAACTTCGCCGGTGGGGGCAACTCGCTGAGCAACGACGGCCGGCTCGGCTGGGGCGGTGTGCTGAAGGTGTCGCTGAAGCCGGACGGCACGTGGGCCGGTGGCTCGTTCACCTCGACGTACATGAACTCCGCCGGCAAGCCGACGATGGACCCGGACGACCGGGGCCTGGGCCTGGTCACCGAGTTGAGCCGCAGCGACTTCCCGAAGGGTGGCGCCCGGTTGGACGGGCAGGGCAAGATCTCCGCACCGACGGGCGGTTGACCCGGCGGGAACGTCCGGGGCGCGACGTAGGCTGACCGTCGTGACCAGTAGCCCTCCCGGTGCCAGCGAGACCGACCTCGGGCGCAAACGCCGTGCCCGCAAGATCGGCCGGGTGCTGGCCGAGACACACCCTGACGCGCACTGTGAGCTGGATCATTCGACTCCGCTGGAGCTGGCCGTCGCCACCATCCTCTCCGCGCAGTGCACGGACAAGAAGGTCAACGAGGTCACCCCGAAGCTCTTCGCCCGATACCCGACCGCCGCGGCGTACGCCGGCGCCGACCGGGGCGAGATGGAGGAGCTGATCCGGCCCACCGGCTTCTACCGCAACAAGACCGACTCGCTGCTCAAGCTCGGACAGGCCCTCCTCGACCGGTACGACGGCCAGGTCCCCGGCCGGCTCGTCGACCTGGTGACGCTGCCCGGGATCGGCCGCAAGACCGCCAACGTCATCCTGGGTAACGCCTTCGACGTCCCCGGCATCACCGTCGACACGCACTTCCAGCGGCTGGTCCACCGGTGGCGGCTGACCACCGAGACCGACCCGGTCAAGATCGAGCACGCGGTCGGCGCGCTGTACGACAAGCGCGACTGGACGATGCTGTCGCACCGGATCATCTTCCACGGGCGACGGGTCTGCCACGCCCGCAAGCCGGCCTGCGGCGCCTGCACGCTGGCCAAGCTCTGCCCCTCGTACGGCACCGGCCCGACTGAGCCGGCCGCCGCCGCCAGGCTGCTCAAGGGGCCCCGGGCGCGCGACCTCGCGGCGGCCGCCGGCGTCGACCCGGAGTTGGTGCCCGCCCAGGCGGTTGCCGCGGAGGTGCCGTGAACCGGCGCCTCGCCCTGCTGGTCCTGCCGCTGCTGCTGCTCGTCGTCACCGGGTGCACCGCCGGCGCGGACGACGCCCCCGCGCCCCGGGCGACCGCCGCCCAGCGCCCGTCGCCGTTCCGGGACTGCGCCGCGCTGAGCACGGCACCGACGGCCGGCGCGGGCACGGCGGCACCCACCACCGGCGGGGAGGAACTGCCGGAGCTGACCCTGGCCTGCTTCACCGGCGGAGCCCCGGTCACGTTGCGGGATGTGGCGGGGCCGGCGGTGATCAACGTGTGGGCGTCCTGGTGCCCGCCGTGCCGCAAGGAACTGCCCGCCTTCCAGCGGCTCAGCGAGCGGGCCGCCGGCCGGCTCCAGGTGGTCGGGGTGAACAGTCGGGACAGCCGCGACGGCGCCCAGTCCATCGGCGACGATTTCGGCGTCCGGTTCCCGATCCTGGTGGACCAGGGCGAGGCGCTGCAACGGGCGCTGAACCGCAACGCCATCCCGCTGACCCTCTTCGTCGACGGCCAGGGTCGGATCCGGCACATCGACGCCACCGGCGCGCTCGACGACGCCCAGCTCGACAAGCTGGTCCGCCAGCACCTCGGCCTGGCGGTGCCGGCGTGACCCGTCGACCACCCGAGTGGATCGAGCCGTTGCTGAGCCGGCTGGGCACCGCCCGCGCGGAGGACTTCACCCGACTGATCACCCCGGCCCAGGGCGGCAGGCAGAGCGCCGTGCTGGTGCTGCTCGGCGAGCAGCCCGGCGCCGGCCCCGACGTGCTCGTCCTGCAGCGCGCCGCCAACCTGCGCAACCACGCTGGTCAGCCGGCCTTTCCCGGCGGCGCGGCCGACCCCGAGGACATCGACGTCCGCGCCACCGCGCTGCGCGAGGCGAACGAGGAGGTCGGCCTCGACCCGGCGAGCGTGACCGTGCTGGCCGAGCTGCCGAAGCTGTGGATCCCGGTCAGCGACTTCGTGGTCACCCCGGTCCTGGCCTGGTGGCACGACCCGCACCCGGTGCACCCCCGGGAGCCCGCCGAGGTGGCGCACGTGGCCCGGCTGCCGGTCAGCGAGCTGGTCGACCCGGCCAACCGGCTGCGGGTCCGCCACCCCAGCGGCTGGATCGGGCCGGCGTTCTCGGCGCGCGGCATGCTGGTCTGGGGGTTCACCGCCGGGGTGCTGGCCACCCTGCTGGAGATGGGCGGCTGGGCCCGCCCGTGGCCGCATGGCCGGGTTGTCGAGCTGCCGCCCACCGGGGCGACGCCGGCACCCTCGGCCGGCACCGACGACGCCGACGAGACCGCCCTGCGCTGACCCCGCGGTCACCTTCCGCAAGCGATGGTCATCTGCCGGGCGCCCTGCCCGTACGCTGGACCCGTGTCCGTCGTGGATCTCGTCCTACTGCTGCTCATGCTCGTGTTCGCGATCAGCGGATACCGCCAGGGCTTCGTCATCGGAATCCTGTCGCTCTCCGGCTTCTTCCTCGGGCTGCTGCTGGGCCTCCAGCTCGGGCCGCTGTTCGCCCGGCAGTTCGTGGACCCCGGCATCCGGGTGCTGATCTCGCTCGTGGCGGTCTTCGGGCTGGCCGTGGTCGGGCAGGCGCTCGCCGGCTGGCTCGGCTCGCACCTGCGCAAGACGATCACCAGTGAGGTCGGCAAGCAGGTCGACGACGTCGGCGGGGCGTTCGTCTCGCTCTTCGCGGTGCTCCTGCTCGCCTGGCTGGTCGCCGTGCCGCTCGGCTCGTCCTCGGTGCCCTGGCTCGCCGCCTCGGTGCGCAACAGCGCGCTGATCACCGTGGTGAACCAGGTCCTGCCGGAGCAGGCCCACGAGCTCTCCACCGCGCTGCGGGACACCGTCGACACCGACGGTTTCCCGGACGTCTTCGGTGACCTCGCACCAACCCGTGCCCGACAGGTCGAACCTCCCGACCCGGCGTTGGCCGGCTCCCAGGTGGTGGTCAACGGCCAGCGGTCGGTGGTCAAGGTGCTCGGCTCCGCGCCCGGCTGCTCGCGCCGGATCGAGGGTTCCGGCTTCGTGTACGCCGACGACCGGGTCATGACCAACGCGCACGTGGTGGCCGGCACCCGCACGGTGTCCGTGGAGCTGGGTGGCGACCGGTACGACGGCGAGGTGGTGGTCTACGACCCGGACCGGGACCTGGCCGTGCTGCTCGTACCCGGGCTGCCCGGCCCGTCGCTGCGGTTCGCGGCCGGCAACGCGGGCAGCGGTACGGACGCCATCGTGCTCGGCTTCCCGCTCGACGGCCCGTACAACGCGCAGTCGGCACGTGTGCGCGACGTCGACCGGATCACGGGGCCGGACATCTACGCCTCCGGAGACGTCACCCGGGAGATCTACACGATCCGAGCGTTGGTCCGCAGCGGAAACTCCGGCGGCCCACTGGTCTCCGCCAACGGCCTGGTGCTCGGCGTCATCTTCGCGGCGGCGGCCGACGACCCGAACACCGGCTTCGCGGTGACCGCCGCCGAGGCGCGTCCGGTGGCGCTGGCCGGCGCGGAACGCAACCGGCGCGTCGGCACCGGCGAGTGCACCTGAGCGGCACCCTGGTCAACTCCGGGCTGGCGCGGCGGGCCTGCGGCCGCTGGGCAGCTTCGCCCGTCCCCACCGCACCCCTCGATCGAGCACGCTGCGCGCCATGATCGCCACGCAGGTGCCGCCGTTGAGGAAGGAAGCCACCACGTCGCTCGGGTGGTGCATCCCCCGGTACATCCGGGTCAGCGCCACGCTCAACGGCACCACCAGCAGCAGCGTCCACCAGGCCACCTTCGCCCCCGTGCTACGGGTTCGCAGCGCCAGCAGGACCGCGATGCCGACGTAGAGCGCCATCGCCGCCGAGGTGTGCCCGGACGGGAAGCTGGAGGTGGGCGGCGAGACGTCCATGTGCTCCACCGCCGGCCGCCGCCGGTCGATTGCGAGCGTGGTCAGCAGGAACACCAGCGCCTGGGCGGTCACCGCCGCGCACAGGAACACCGGCTCCCGCCAGCGGTTCAGCCAGAGCCGCAGCGTCAGCGCCACCAGCACGGTGACCACCACGATCATCTGGGTGCTGGCCAGCGTGCTGAACACCAGCGACACGTCGTTCCAGCCGGCGGTGCGATCAGCGGCGAGCTCGCGGTTCACCGCGTCCTCAACGGTGAACGGCCAGGTCCGGGCGAACACCCGGGTGATCAGCACCCCGAGCAGCACCATGACGCCGAGCAGCAGGGACACCGGCAGCAGCACCCGCCGGACGATCTGGACCGCGGTGTCGGACATGGGCCGGCCAGTACCCTGTCGTGGTCGTCGGCACGCCTCAGGCGGCTCCAGGGTCCCGCTTCACCTCCGGCGCGAGGCCGTCCCGGGTCGCCCGGACGGGCCGCAGGCCGGTGTGCGCCCGCCAACTGGTGAACGCGGCCGTGGTCGCCGCGACCACCGCCGCACCCAGCAGCCACCCGCCCAGCACGTCGCTGGCCCAGTGCACGCCGAGTGCCACCCGGCTCAGGCCGGTCAGCACGGCGACCAGCACCGCGGCGACCCAGAGCGTGACCCGCCACGCCCCTCGCCCCGCGTACGGCAGGAGCACCAGCAGCAGCACACCGGCCGCCAGGGTGGCGTTCAGCGCGTGCCCGGAGGGGAACGCGTAGCCGACGGCTCGGGCGACCGGGTCGAGCAGGTCCGGCCGGTCCCGGCCGACGAGCAGCTTGAGCAGCGGGCCGATCAACCCGCCCACCACCATGGTGGTGGTCACCCACAGGGCCAGCCGGCGGGCTCCCCGGCGTAGCAGCCAGATCACCAGGAGCAGTGCGCCGGCCCGCAGCGGCATCGGCGCGAACACCTCGGTCCAGACCCGCATCAGCGCGACCCAGGCCGGATGGTCGAGCGCGTAGCCGTGCAGCGCGTCGGTGACCGTCGCGTCCAGCCGGTGCAGCGGCGCCCAGCCCCCGAGCACCAGCAGGGCGAGCAGCGTGAACGGCACCAGCACCAGGAACGTCGCCGTCGCGGCCAGCGTCAGCCGCAGGCCCAGCGAATGATCCGGGTCGAGGCGGCGGCGCCACCAGGACGGGTGGGAGGCGTGGGCCAGGGTGCGCGGGCCGGGCGTGCTCATGGACACGGTTCTACCCCACCGCCGGTGCGCTCAGCCCTGCGGCGGCGGAAGCGATCAGCGGGCCCGCTGGCGGAACCGCCGCACCATCAACGCCGCGCCGGTGATCAGGGCGACGAGGAGCACGGCCGCGGTCCACAGCTGCTCCGGCGCCGAATCGGACGGCCCGCCCGCCGCCCGGGCCGTCCACCGGGTCTGCTGCCGGGGGGCGGTGAGACCGAGCGGGTCGCTGCCGGCGCCGGTCACCGGGTCGTTGTCGGCGGAACCGGGGGCCGGGCCGAAGCCGACCACCCCCGGTGACGTCTGATCGTCCAACGGGTTGGCGGTCACCGGGGGGACCTGTGCGGTCAGCGCGGCCACCGGGTCCACCGCCCCGTACCCGAATCGGTCGTCCCGCCCGGTCGGGCCGAGGTCGCGCGCGGTGGCCAGCAGCCGGTTGACCACCTCGCCAGCGGGCATCCCCGGGTAACGGGACCGCACCAGCGCGGCCGTGGCGGTCACCAGCGGCGCGGCGAAGCTGGTGCCCTGCACCCGCCAGTACCCGTCCGGGGATTTGGCGCCGACCAGCCCGGTGGCGGGTGCGCTCAGCACCGTCGCCCGCCCGGTGATCGAACCGGACCAGAGATTGTCGCTGCTGCGTTCCAGGCCGGCGACCGCGATCACGCCCGGCTCACGGGCCGGATACCAGACCTTGGAGTTGCTGGAGGTGGCCAGGTTGCCGGTGCAGGCGACCACGACCACGTCCCGGGCGAAGGCGTAGTCCAACGCCGCGGCCAGGGCGGGGCTGTCGCCGCTGCCGCCCAGCGACAGGTTGATCACGCCGGCGCCATGGTCGACCGCCCAACGCACACCCTGAGCGACGATCAGCGCGTCGTCGTAGCGGTTCTCGTCGTCGAGCACGCGCACCGGCAGAATCCGGGCGTCCGGCGCCAGGCCGACAACGCCCCGCTTGTCGTCCTTCCGACCGGCGATCAGGCCCGCGACGGTGGTGCCGTGCCCCACCGGATCCGGTCCGGCGCCGCCGTCCGGGCCGACCAGATCGACACCGGACAGCACCTGGCCCACCAGATCGGGATGGCTGGCGTCCACCCCGGAGTCGATCACCGCGACGGTCACCCCCCGCCCGGTCGAGCTGCGCCAGGCCGTCTCGGCGCGCAGCTCGTCGAGCTGCCACTGCTCGTCGCGGACCTGGTCGGTGCGGCTCACGCTGTCACCAGGGGCGAACACCACCGGCGCGCCGGCGAGCTGTCCGCCGGTGGCGGGCGCGGCGACGGGCGCGGCGACGGGCGCGGCGGCCGCGGCCGGGGCCACGACGGCGAGCACCGCCACCACACCGAGCAGCACCCGGCCGGTTGCCCGTCGGGCCGCTGCCGGACAGCTGTGCCGAACCCCAGTCACATCCTCTGCCATTCATCCCGACGGAACCATGACGATCGGAGATTACCGGTTTCCCCACCTGTCACGGGAGGAACCGCGGAGACACGTCACGGCGGTGGCAGCTGAGCGAGCTGGACGAGGCGTACGCCCTCCCGCCGGGTGACCAACCGACCACGGCCCGCTGGCAGCGGCCCGGGCCGGACCGGCCCGACCAGTGCGCCCTCCTCCGGGCTGCCCGCCATCACCAGGCCGGCCGTGGACAGCTCCCGCAGTCGCTGCACGATCGACTCGTACTGGGCCCGGCCCGCGCCGCCGGAGCGGCGGGCCAGCACCAGGTGCAGGCCGACATCGCGGGCGTGCGGCAGGTGCTCCTCCAGCGCCCGCAACGGGTTCGCCGGCCCGGCCGCCACCAGGTCGTAGTCGTCGACCAGCACGAAGAGCTCCGGCCCGGACCACCACGACCGGTCGCGCAGCTGCTGCGGGGTGACCTCCGGCCCTGGGGCCCGCCGCTCCAGGTAGCCGGCCGCCGACTCGACCAGGTCGGCGGTGTGCGCCGCCGCGGTTCCGTAGCCGATCAGGTGCGGTGTCTCGATGGCGCCGAGCAGGCTGCGCCGGTAGTCGACCAGGATCACCCGGGCCTGCTCCGGGGTGAACCGGGTGATGATCGAGGTGGCCAGCGCGCGCAGGAACGACGACTTGCCGCACTCCGCGTCGCCGAAGACCACGAAGTGCGGCTCGGTGGCGAAGTCGAGCACCACCGGGCGCAGGTCCGCCTCGGCGATGCCGATCGGCAGCCGCAACCCGGTCGTCGCGGCGAGATCCAGCTCGGCGTACGGCAGCACCGGCGGCAGCAGCCGCACCCGGGGCGCCGGAGGGCCCGCCCAACTGCCGGCGACCCGCTTGACGAGGTCGGCGGTGTCCCCGCTCGAGGCGGCGAGCTGGGGTAGCGCGGTGAGGAAGTGCAGGCTCTCCGCGGTGACTCCCCGTCCGGGCCGCTCCGGCACGTTCGCGGCCGCCCGCCGGGCCACCAGCGAGTCGGCCGGGTCGCCGAGGCGCAGCTCCAGCCGGGAGCCGAACAGGTCCCGGATCGCCGGCCGGAAGTCCAGCCAGCGCAGCGCCGTGGCCACCACGTGCAGCCCGTACGACAGGCCCCGGGTGGCCAGCTCGGTGACCAGTGGCTCCAGGTCGTCGTACTCGCCGCGCACCGTGCTCCAGCCGTCGACCACCAGGAACACGTCGCCGAACGGGTCGGCGCCCGGCTGGCTGGCCGTTCCCGCCGCGGCCCGGCGCTGCCGGTACGCGGCCATCGACTCCACACCCAGCTCGGCGAAGCGGCGTTCCCGCTCGGCCAGCAGGGTGGTCATCTCGCCGACGGTGCGCCGTACCGCCGTCGGGTCGGCGCGGCCGGTCACCCCGCCCACGTGCGGCAGCTCGCGCAGCGCGGCCAGCCCTCCGCCGCCGAAGTCGAGGCAGTAGACCTGCACCTCGGCCGGGGTGTGGGTGAGTGCCAGTGCGCAGATCAGCGTGCGCAGCGCGGTGGACTTGCCGCTCTGCGGCGCGCCGACCACCGCGACGTGCCCTGCCGCGCCGTCCAGCGCCAGCCAGAGGAGGTCCCGGCGCTGCTCCAGCGGCCGGTCCACCACGGCCACCGGCACCCCGAGCGCGCCGTGCAGCTCCGGGTTGCCCACGGTGAGCCCGCGCGCCGGGTCCACCTCGACCGGGCCGAGCAAGTCGTCCAGGGTCGGTGGCTGGCCGAGCGGCGGGAGCCAGACCTGGTGCGCGGGCGGGCCCTGCCCGACGAGTCGGTCGACCAGCAGGTCGAGCAGGGTCTCCCGGCCGCTCTCCTCCTCGGCCAGGACGGGCGCGGCCGGGCTGACCGGCTCGGGCGCGGGCACGGCGTGGGTGGTGAACGTGAGCAGGCGGGCACCGCCCCCGCCGGTGGCGCCGGTCGGCGCGGCCCGGCGGCGGACCGAGCCGGAGACGTACGCGGCCCGGAACCGGGCCAGCGGGTCCGTGCCAGCGCGCAGGTAGCCGTGGCCCGGTGAGCGGGGCAGCTCGTGTGCGTCCGGCACCCCGAGCACGGTCCTGGATTCCAGGGCGGAGAAGGTCCGCAGCCCGATCCGGTACGACAGGTGGGTGTCGAGCCCGCGTAGGCGGCCCTCCTCCAGGCGCTGGCTGGCGAGCAGCAGGTGCACGCCGAGTGACCGGCCCAGCCGGCCGATCTGCACGAACAGGTCGATGAAGTCGGGTTTCGCGGAGAGCAGCTCGGAGAACTCGTCGCAGATCAGCAGCAGGGATGGCAGCGGCGCCAGCGGGCTGCCGGCCGCGCGGGCCCGCTCGTAGTCGCGCACGCCGGCGAAGTTCCCGGCCCGCCGCAGCAGCTCCTGGCGGCGGATCAGCTCCCCGTTGATCGCGTCCACCATCCGGTCGACCAGGGGCAGCGCGTCGGCCAGGTTGGTGATCACGGCGGCGGTGTGCGGCAGCCGGTCGAACGAGGCGAAGGTGGCGCCGCCCTTGAAGTCGACCAGCACGAAGTTGAGCTGTTCGGAGCTGTGCGTGACGGCCAACCCCAGCACCAGCGTGCGCAGCAGCTCGGACTTGCCGGAGCCGGTGGCTCCGATGAGCAGGCCGTGCGGGCCCATCCCGTCCTGGGCGGACTCCTTGAGGTCCAGCTCGATGGCGCCGCCGTCGACGCCGACCCCGATCGGCACCCGCAACCGGTCCCGGGACGAGCGCGGCGCCCAGCCCTGCTCGGCGGTGAAGCTCTCCGGGTCGCCGAGGCCGAGCAGCTCGGGCAGGCCCAGCTCGGCCTGGAGCGGGGCGTCCGGGCCACGTGCCGCCCCGGCCAGGCGCAGTGGCGCGAGCCGTCGGGCGACCGCCTCGGCGTCGGCGGGGTCGAGCTGGTCGGCGGTGCCCACCTCGGCGTGCCCCTCTATCGACCAGGAGTGCAGCCGTCGGCCGCGCAACTCCAGCAGCAGCGCGTACCGGTCGAGCAGGCGCGGCGGCGGTGTGTCCAGGTCCAGGACGGTGACCGCGTCGATGCCGCCGTCGCCGGTCAGGTCGGTGGCACCGGTCAGGTCGCCGCCGTCGAGGACCACCACCACGTGCGGGCCGTCGGTGGCCGGGCCGGCCGGGCTGAACCGGGACCGGCTGGTCAGCACGTCTCCGAGCAGCCGTTCCAGCTCGGCGGCGGAGCTGGTGACCAGCCGGACCGGACCGAGCGCGTCGGTGCGGCCGGGATGGTGGACGTGCGGCAGCCACTTCACCCACTCCCAGACGGCCCGGCGTTCAGGCCCGGCGCAGATCGCGACCAGCAGCTCGTCGGGCGCGTGGAAGACGGCCAGCTGGGTCAGCACGGCCCGGACCAGCGCCTGTGCGGCCGGGTCGCCGGTGGGCGGCCCGCCGGTGGCCGGTCCGCCGCCGGAGCGACCGCCGGTCCGCACGTACACCCGGGCGAAGCTGCGCAGCGACAGCGCCACCGGCAGGTCCGGCACCACGGAGTACGCGTCCAGGAAGCGGCGCAGCGCGCCGGCGGTCATCGGCTCCAGCTCCTCCAGTGGTCGGGTGACCGGTGGGACGAGCGGGGTGGCCAGCGTCTGCGGCCCGACGGCGACCCGGACCACCGCGAAGTCCGGGTCGGCGGGACGCCGCTCCCAGACCCGGTGGCTGTCCACCGTCGACCACAGCCGGCCCGGGTCCGGGTGTCGGTAGTAGAGCCCGGCCCGCTGCTGCCCGACGGTCTGCCGGACCCGGCGGCGCAGCGTGGCCAGGTGGCGCAGGTACTCGCGGCGGGCAGCCATCATCTCGGACTTCTTGGGGGTGCCCGAGGCGCTGCCCCAGGAGGTCACCAGCATCGCCAACGAGGAGAGCCCGAACATCCCGCCCACCACGTACGAGTAGGCGCCGCCGCCCCGGCCGAACATCATCGCCATCGCCACCGTGCCGCCGAGCATGAGCATCTGCTGCCACCGTCCACCGGTCACCGCGGGGATCTCCGGCGGTGCCTCGACCGGTAGCTCACCGGCCGGGATCTCCGGCGCCGGCCGGCGGGGCGGACGCTTGATGACAACGGTGGACACTCGGCCTCCTGACTGCGCTGGGTAACCCGAGCCTGGCTCATGGTAGGTAAAGTCCTGTCGTCCGCGCAGCCTCCGATCCCCCTCGATATGGAGACCAGTCGATGACAACCGGGCTGGCCCGCGTCACCATCAGCGCGCCGCAACGGAGGGTGGACGTCGCCCTGCCGGAGCAGGTGCCCCTGGCCGAGCTGCTGCCCGACGTGCTCCGGCACGCCGGTGAGGGGCTGGCCGACGACGGCGAACGGCACGGCGGCTGGGTGCTGCGCCGCACCGACGGCGCCCTGTTGGCGACCGCTCAGGCGCTGCTGCCACAGGGGGTCCGCGACGGTGAGGTGCTGCACCTGGTGCCGGCCCGCGCCCACTGGCCCGAGCTGGAGTACGACGACGTGGTGGAGGCGATCGCCGACGGCGCCCGTCGCCGCGGCGGCGCCTGGTCGCCCACCGCTACCCGCGCGGCCGGCCTGGCGGGCGCCGCGGTGCCGCTCGCCGTCGGGCTGATCGCCCTGCTCGCCGGTGGCCCGGCGTACCGCGGCGGCTGGCTCGCGGCGGCGGTGGTGGCGGTTCTGCTCACGGTGGCCGGCACGGTCGCCAGCCGTGCCAATGGCGACGGCGCCGCCGGGGCGACCCTCGGTGGCTACGCCCTGCCGTACGCGTTCGTGGCCGGCGCCCTAGCGGTCGGCTCGGGCGACCCGGTCGGCCTCTTCGGGCCGCTGCGCTGGGTCGGCGCGCCCGAACTGCTGGCCGGTTCGGTGGCGCTCCTGCTGGTCGCGCTGCTCGGGCTGCTCGGGGTGGCCAGCCGGCTGCGGGTCTTCGTGGCCGGCGTAACGGTGGGGCTGGTCGGCGCTGGGGCGGCGCTCGGCGGGCTGCTGCTGACCCCGGCGGGCACGGCGGCGGTGCTGCTCAGCGCGTTGGTCTTCGCCGTCGGGGCGATCCCGCTGCTGGCCATCCGGCTGGGCAAGCTGCCGTTGCCGCCGATCACCCTGCCGGCCGCCACTCCCGCCGTGGAGCCGGAGCGGGCCCGGGACCTGCCGGACCGGGGCCGGGTGCACGCGGCGGTGTCCCGCACCGAGGAGATGCTCACCGGGATGCTGCTCGGGCACGCCCTGCTGGCGGTGGCCGCGGCGGCGGTGCTGGGGGTGGCCGGCGGCACCGCCGGCCGGGTGCTGGTGGCGGTGACCTCGGCCGTGCTGCTGCTGCGGTCGCGGCTCTTCGTCGCGCTGCGGCACCGGGTGCCGGCGGTGCTCGCCGGTCTGGCCGGCTACGCGGTGCTGGGCACGGTGCTCGTCGGCCGGGCCGACGACGCCGGGCGGCTGGCGCTGGTCGTCGGCGGGGCGGCGCTGGCTCTGGTGGCCGTCGCGGCCGGCACCGGGTACGCCCGCCGACCGGTCTCGCCGTACCTCGGCAGGATCGCGGACCTGACCGACACGGCGCTGGTGGTCGCCGTGGTGCCGGTCGCCTGTGCGGTGCTCGACCTGTACGACCGGACCCGGGGGCTGCTCGGTTGAGCGGCCCCCGGGCCCGGCACGTCAGCGTTCGTCAGTGGGTGGATTCGCCGCGCGCCTCGGCGTCCCGGGCCCGCTGGTAGGAGGCGTGGATCTCGGCCTCGGCCTCGGTGCGGCCGACCCAGGTCGCGCCCTCCACCGACTTGCCGGGCTCCAGGTCCTTGTACACCTCGAAGAAGTGCTGGATCTCCAGCCGGTCGAACTCACCCAGGTGGTGGATGTCGCGCAGGTGCTCCTGGCGGGGGTCCTCGTAGGGCACGCAGAGGACCTTGTCGTCGCCGCCCTTCTCGTCCGTCATCCGGAACATGCCGATGGTGCGGCAGCGGATCAGGCAGCCCGGGAAGGTCGGCTCGGGGACCAGCACCAGGGCGTCCAGCGGGTCGCCGTCCTCGCCCAGGGTGCCCTCAATGAACCCGTAGTCCGCCGGGTACTGGGTGGACGTGAAGAGGGTGCGGTCCAGCCGGATCCGGCCGGTCGCGTGGTCCACCTCGTACTTGTTCCGGTGACCCTTGGGGATCTCAACCGTCACGTCGAAATCCATCTGCACGCTCCCTCGTCTGCCCACGCTGGCTAACGGAAACCACTGACGGCACCCCCGGACAGGTGAATGCCCACCCGCCGACTCCGGCCGCCGCATAGTCTTCGAACCGAAGTAGTGTCACCCAAGCCGATTTTCGCTGGGGGAGGAGGGGGTCGTGGGGAGGGAAGATTCACACTACCGCCCGGACGGGGGCGCCGCGCGCGGTACCGGGCGATCCGGCTCCGGTGGTGCCACCGGCAGGGTCCCGGTGCCCGACGCCCACCTCCCTCGGGCGGCAGAGCCGTCGCCTCCGACGCCGGAGGCGGTTCCCGAGCGTCCCCCGCCGTTGCCCTGGCGCCCGCCCGCCGGGCCGGCCCCCGTAGGCCCGAACGCCGGTCGCTTCCCGACCCTCGACGGCAACCGGCCGACGAGCGCCCCGCCGAGCGGGAGGGCTGCGATCCCGACCAGCCCGGCCCCGGGCCGCCCGCCGTCCGGCAACGAGTCGACCATCCCGATCCCGACCGGCGTCCCACCGCTCGGCCCGCCGATCTCCGCGCTGCCCGCGTCCGCCGGCGCCGTGTCGCCTCCCGCGTCCACCGGCGCCGCACCGCTCCCCACGCCCGCCGCGCCGCGCCGGCGACTGCCGGTGGTGCTGGGCCTGGTGCTGCTGCTGGTGCTCGCCGGCGTCGGGGTCGGCCTGACCCGGCCGGGTCCGGTCGCCGGCTGGCTGGGCGACGACGCCGAGCCCGCCCGGAACTCCGCCGGGGCGACCCCGGAGCCCGGCCCGTCGGACGTGCTCGCCGGACCGGACCCGAACGCCCCCCTGCCCAGCCCCGACGGGGTACGGGCCGCGCTGGACCCGCTGGTCGGGGTGGCCGACCTGGGTGACCGGGTGAACGTCTCGGTGGCCGACGTGACCTCCGGCCGCACGCTGTTCGCCAAGGGGGAGGACGACGGGACGGTGCCCGCCTCGGTGACCAAGCTGGCGACGGCGGTGACCGTGCTGGCCGCCCGTGGCCCCGCGTACCGGATCCCCACCCGGGCGGTGGCCGGCGCCCAGCCCGGCGAGGTGGTGATCGTCGGTGGGGGCGACCCCACCCTCGCGGTCGACAAGAAGGGCTACTACCCGGGCGCGGCACGCCTCGACGATCTGGCCGCCCAGGTGCGCACCGCGCTCAATGGCGTCGCCCCGACCAGGGTCATCGTCGACGGCTCGATCTACTTCGGCCCGGTCTACGGCCCGGGTTGGGACGACGACATCCCCACCGGCGGGTCCGGCGGGGCGGTGACCGCCTTGATGGCCGACGGGGCACGCAGGGACCCGGGCGTCGGGCAGGGTGCCGCCGAGCGGGTCGCCGAGCCGGACCTGGCCGCGGGCCGGTCGTTCGCGCGGCTGCTCGGCGTACCGGCCGACGCCGTCAAGCGCGGCACAGCCCCGGCCGCGGCCGCCGGTGGCGCTGCCCCGGCACCCGGCGTCGAGCTGGGCGTGGTGCAGTCGCCGCCGCTGATCCGCCTGGTCGACGTCATGATCGCCGAGAGTGACAATCTGCTGGCCGAGGCACTGGCACGGCAGGTCGCGCTGGCCCGCAAGCAGCCGGCCTCGTTCGACGGGGCCGCCGCCGCGATGGACGCCCAGGTGGCCGAGCTGGGCCTGCCCGCCGACGAGATCACCCTCTCCGACGGCAGCGGGCTGTCCCGCCGCAACCGGATCAGCCCGTCCCTGCTGACCGACCTGGTCCGGCTGGCCGCCAGTCCCGACCATCCGGAGCTGGCGGGGATCTTCGGTGGCCTGCCGGTGGGCGGCTGGTCCGGCACCCTGGGCGACCGCTACCGCAACGCCCCCGGCACCGACGCCGGGGCGGGCACCGTGCGGGCGAAGACCGGCACGCTGACCGGTGTGCACGCCATCGCGGGCCTGGTCACCACGGCCGACGGCCGGCTGCTCACCTTCGCGGTGCTCACCGACAAGGTGCCCGGCGGGAAGGAGACCGCCCAGCCGGCGCTGGACCGGATCGCCGCCGCGCTCGCCAGCTGCGGCTGCCGCTGACCGTCGCCGGCCCGGCTCCGCGGTCGGCCGTGGGCCGGGACCGCCGTCGCGAGCCCGGGCCGGGGTGTTGCGGCGCGGGTACGGTGGGGCCATGGCGCAGTTCGTGGACTGGGATCTGGCCGCCGCCACCGCGGGGGCGTTGAGCAAGTCGGGCCCCCGGGTGTCGTACACCGAGGCCACCGACGTGGTCGGCGACCTGCGGCGGCTGACCGACGAGGCAGCCGGGCACGTGGCCGACTACACGGGGCTGCGGGCGCAGGTGGCGCACCCGCCGGTGCGGGTGGTCGACCGCCGGGACTGGGCCGCCGCCAACATCGCCGGGCTACGCGAGGTGATCACTCCGTTGGTCAGCAGGCTCTCCGGCGACAAGCAGCCCGGCGCGCTGACCGAGGCGATCGGGTCCCGGCTGACCGGGGTGCAGGCCGGCACCGTGCTGGCCTACCTGTCCGGCCGGGTGCTCGGCCAGTACGAGGTCTTCTCCGCCGACCCGGGCCAGCTGCTGCTGGTCGCGCCGAACATCGTCGAGGTGGAGCGCAAGCTCAACGCCGACCCGCGGGACTTCCGGCTCTGGGTGTGCCTGCACGAGGTCACCCACCGCACCCAGTTCACCGCGGTGCCGTGGATGCGGGCCTACTTCCTGAGCGAGGTGCAGGCGTTCGTGGACGCCTCGTCCAGCGGCGGCGAGCATCTGATCGAGCGGCTGCGGCGCGGGGTGGCCACCCTGTCCGAGGCGGTCCGCGACCCGGAGAGCCGGACCAGCGTGCTGGACATCGTGCAGACCCCGGCGCAGCGGGCTGTGCTGGACCGGCTCACCGCGCTGATGACCCTCCTGGAGGGGCACGCCGAGTTCGTCATGGACGGCGTCGGCCCGCAGGTGATCCCGAGCGTCGAGCGGATCCGGGCGTCGTTCAACCGGCGCCGCGAGGCGGGCAACCCGCTGGAGAAGGCGATCCGCCGGCTGCTCGGGGTGGACGTCAAGATGCGCCAGTACGCCGAGGGGCGCAAGTTCGTGCACGGCGTGGTCGAGCGGGTCGGCATGGACGGGTTCAACTCGATCTTCAACTCGCCGCTAACTCTGCCCCGCCTCGCCGAGCTGGGCGATCCGGACGCCTGGGTGGCCCGGGTGCACGGCCCGGCCGGCACCTTCCCGGCCGCCGGCTGATCGTCCGCCGGTGGCCGCACTCGCCCCGCCGGTGGCCGCGATCCGGGTGGCGGTCCGCCGCGCGCTGACCGGGCTGCCGTCCGCTGGTCCGGTGCTGGTCGCCTGCTCCGGTGGCGCCGACTCGCTCGCCCTGGCCGCGGCCACCGCGTTCGTGGCGCCCCGGCTGGGTCGGGCCGCCGGCCTGGTGACCGTCGACCACGGCCTGCAGGCCGGCTCGGCGCAGCGCGCCGAGGCGGTGGCCAGCTGGGCCAGGGAGGCCGGATTCACGCCGGCGACGGTGGTCCGGGTGGAGGTGGCCGGGCGGCCGGGTGGACCCGAGGCGGCTGCCCGGGAGGCCCGCTACCAGGCGTTGACCGAGGTCGCCGGCCAGCACGGCGCGGTCGCGGTGCTCGCCGGGCACACCCGCGACGACCAGGCGGAGACCGTGCTGCTCGCGCTCGCCCGGGGTGCCGGCCCGCGCGGGCTGGCCGGGATGCCCGTCCGCCGGGACCTGGCCGGGGTGCCGCTGCTGCGCCCGCTGCTGGAGATCAGTCGGGAGCAGACCCGCGCCGCGTGTGAGGTGCTCGGGTTGAGCCCGTGGCAGGACCCGCACAACATCGACCCGTCGTACGCCCGGTCCCGGGTGCGGGCCGACGCGCTGCCGGCGCTGGTGCGGGCGCTCGGGCCGGGCGTGCTGGACAATCTGGCGCGTACCGCCCGGCTGGTGGCGGCCGACAACGCCGCCCTCGACGAGTTGGCGGAGACGGCGCTGGCGGCGGCCCGGTGTTCCGACGGAGGGCTCTCCGTGCGGGCGCTGGCCGGCCTGGTCCCCGCCGTGCGCGGCCGGGTGCTGCACACCTGGGCGCGGGAGCTGGGTGCCCTGCCGGGTGCGCTGTCGTATCGGCACGTCAACGCGCTGGACGCCCTGATCACCAAGTGGCACGGTCAGGGCCCCGCCGACCTGCCCGGCGGCATCCGGGTGCTCCGCCGCGCCGACCGACTGGCACCCGTCGCTGTCAGCTGAACGCCCTTTGCGGAGCTGGTGTCGGGCCGATCTCAGCCGGTGTGCGCGCGGTCGCGGAAGGTGGTCCGGTAGCCGTGCGGGGTGGCGCCCACCCGGCGACTGAAGTGGTGGCGCAGCGCCGCCGCGTCGCTGAAGCCGGCCTGGTCGGCGACGGCCTCCACGCTCAACGGGGTCTCCTCCAACAAGCGCCGGGCGAGCAGCACCCGCTGGTTGGTGAGCCAGTCGTGCGGGGTGGTGCCGGTCTCGGCGCGGAACCGGCGGGCGAACGTACGCGGTGCCATGCCGGCCCGGGCGGCCAACTCCTCCACCGTGATCGTCCGGTCCAGGTGCCCCATCAGCCACTCCAGCACCGGCTCCAGGGTGGGGGCCTCGGGCGCCTTCGGGATGGGCGCCTCGATGTACTGCGACTGGCCGCCGTCGCGGTGCGGCGGGACCACCATCCGTCGGGCCAGTCGGGTCGCGGTGGCCGAGCCGTGCTCCTGGCGGATCAGGTGCAGGCAGGCGTCGATGCCGGCCGCGGTGCCGGCGCTGGTGAGCAGCCGGCCGTCCTGGACGTAGAGCGAGTTGCAGCGCACCTGGGCGCGCGGATGTTGGCGTTGCAGCTCGTCGACGTACCGCCAGTGGGTGGTGCACTCCCGGTCGTCGAGCAGCCCGGCCGCGCCGAGCACGAAGGCGCCGGAGCAGACGCTGAACAGGTACGCGCCGCGGGCGTCGGCCCGGCGCAGCGCGTCGAGCACGGGGCCGGGAACGGTGGTGCCCTGGGTGTGCGCGGGCACGGCCACCAGGTCGGCGTCCTCCACCGGGCCGAGATCGGCGTGCGGGGTGAGGTGGAAGCCGGACGAGGTGCGTACCGGCGCGCCGTCGGGGCTGCACACATGGAAGCGGTAACCGGGGAAACCGTCCGCTGTCCGGTCGGTGCCGAACACCTCGGCGAGCACGCCGAGCTCGAAGGGGGCGACCTGGTCGAGGGCGAGGACGGCCACGGAGCGAAGCATGTGACGAGGGTAACCCCAGAGGTGGCAGTAAATCGATGCTCAGCGGCATTCCTGCCACTGTTCGGTCGGCGCGACTCGTCGCAGACTGGTCTCAGTCCGGTGCGCACCGGCGGCGAAACCGACAGCAACCATGCGAAAGTGAGCGCCGCCATGGAGTTCCTGCTCTTCCTCCTGTTCCTTGTCCTGCTCGCCGCCGCCTCGGCGGCCAACCTCACCGTCGACAGTCACGATTCGGCCGACTGGAAGCCTAGCGACGACGGCCGTCGCTGGCAGTCCCGTACCAGCTGATGTGTTTGATGGTTTTTGCGACGAAAATCCCGCGCGGGACCGCGCCAAAAGGTGCGGCCCCGCCGACGGGGGCCATCCGACGTACGGCAGGCTAGGAGTCATGGCTGATGGCTCCTGGTACGACGCCGACATCGACCACGTGATCATCTCCGAGGCCCAGATCCGCGAGAAGACGGCGGAACTGGCCAAGCAGGTCTCCGCCGACTACGCCCACGTGGGCGACGGGCTGCTGCTGGTCTGCGTGCTCAAGGGCGCGGTGATGTTCATGGCGGACTTCGCCCGGGCGCTGGGCCGCAACGGCCCCCCGGCCGAGCTCGACTTCATGGCCATCTCCTCCTACGGCCAGGGCACCACCTCCTCCGGAGTGGTCCGCATCCTCAAGGACCTGGACCGGGACATCGCCGGCCGGCACGTGGTGGTCGTCGAGGACATCGTCGACTCCGGGCTCACGCTCTCCTGGCTGCTGCGCTACCTGGAGTCCCGCTCGGCGGCGAGCGTCGAGGTGGTCGCGCTGTTCCGCAAGCCGGACGCCGTCAAGGTGCCGGTCCCGGTGAAGTACGTCGGCTTCGACATCCCGACCGAGTTCGTCGTCGGGTACGGCCTCGACTTCGACGAGCGCTACCGGGAGCTGCCGTACGTCGGAGTGCTCAAGCCGGAGGTCTACGCCCGGAAGTGACGCCGGCCTGGCGCACACCCCGCTCGGACGCCGGTGTGAGGCCGACTTGCATCGGCACCCATCAAGCCGACGTTCAGCGCACTCTCAGCTCTTCCGGTTACCGTAGAGCCCGGTGGCGCGGAGGTTACTCCGCGCCCGACCCCCTCGATCGCGTGACCGGGCGTTCGGGTGGTCGGGCCGGACTCTCCGCCACGCCGGCTTCTGCCCGGACCCGCCGTACGTTTCGGTGAGGGCTGGCGAGCCTGCCCACGGTGCGCGCCGTCGATGGCGAAGGTGTGCCGAGTGCGGGGCTCGCAAGCTCACTCCTCGCGTACACGGTGTACCGTCGAATGACCGCGGCGCGGCAGTTTTCGCGCTTCGGGGTCGAGGCCGGCCCGCACGGCGGCTCCGGCCGCCGCTCAACCGCGGCGACACCATCAGACGGTCAGGACGTCGATCAGGAGGATGCGGGCGCTCCGGCGCTCGACAACAGTATGGAACGTACGCGTTTCTTCCGCCGACCGGTGGTCTGGATCATCCTGGTCATCCTCGGCGCCGTTGTGCTCAGTCAGCTGTTCACCGCTGGTCCCAGCTACCACCGCGTGGACACTTCCGTTGCGCTCGACCAGCTCCACACCGCCAAGATCAATAAGGTCGTCTTCCAGGACAAGGAGCAGACGCTCCAGCTGGACCTGGCCCAGAAGACGAAGTTCGGCGACACCACCACCAACAAGATCGAGGCCCAGTTCCCGTACCAGGTTGGTGACGAGGTCTGGAACGAGGTGCTGGACGCCAAGTCGGCCAACCGGGTCACCGGCCCGGCCGACGCCAAGGTCTCGTCGGACAGCATCTGGGTGAGCCTGCTGGTCAACCTGCTGCCGATCGCGCTGCTCGTGCTCCTGCTGCTGTTCTTCATGTCGCAGATGCAGGGCGGCGGCTCCCGGGTGCTCAACTTCGGTAAGTCCAAGGCGAAGATGATCACCAAGGACACTCCGAAGACGACCTTCGCGGACGTCGCGGGTGCCGAGGAGGCCGTCGAGGAGCTGTACGAGATCAAGGACTTCCTGCAGAACCCTGCGAAGTACCAGGCCCTGGGCGCCAAGATCCCGAAGGGCGTGCTGCTGTTCGGCCCGCCCGGCACCGGCAAGACGCTGCTGGCCCGCGCGGTCGCCGGCGAGGCCGGGGTGCCGTTCTACTCGATCTCCGGCTCCGACTTCGTGGAGATGTTCGTCGGTGTCGGCGCCAGCCGGGTCCGTGACCTCTTCGAGCAGGCCAAGACGAACGCCCCGGCGATCGTCTTCGTCGACGAGATCGACGCCGTCGGCCGGCACCGTGGCGCCGGCATGGGCGGCGGCCACGACGAGCGGGAGCAGACGCTCAACCAGCTGCTCGTCGAGATGGACGGCTTCGACACCAAGGGCGGGGTCATCCTGATCGCGGCCACCAACCGACCGGACATCCTCGACCCGGCGCTGTTGCGCCCGGGCCGGTTCGACCGGCAGATCCCGGTGGACGCCCCCGACATGGAGGGCCGCAAGGCCATCCTGCGGGTGCACGCCAAGGGCAAGCCGTTCACTCCGGACGTCGACCTCGACGCGGTGGCACGGCGTACCCCGGGCTTCAGCGGTGCCGACCTGGCCAACGTGATCAACGAGTCGGCACTGCTCACCGCTCGCAAGGACCAGCGGGCAATCACCAACGACTCGCTGGAAGAGTCGATCGATCGGGTGATCGCCGGTCCGCAGCGACGGACCCGGGTCATGAGCGACCAGGAAAAGAAGATCACCGCGTACCACGAGGGTGGGCACGCGCTGGTCGCCTGGGCGCTGCCGCACGCCGCGCCGGTGCACAAGGTGACGATCCTGTCCCGCGGCCGCTCGCTGGGCCACACCCTGGTGCTGCCCACCGAGGACAAGTACACCCAGACCCGCGCCGAGATGATCGACACCCTGGCGTACGCGCTGGGCGGTCGGGCCGCCGAGGAGCTGGTCTTCCACGAGCCGACCACCGGCGCCGGGAACGACATCGAGAAGGCCACCCAACTGGCCCGCGCGATGATCACCCAGTACGGCATGAGCTCCAAGCTCGGTGCGATCAAGTACGGCACCAGCGGGGACGAGCCGTTCCTTGGCCGCAACATGGGCCACGAGCGGGACTACTCGGACTCGGTGGCCGCCGAGATCGACGGCGAGATGCGGGCGCTGGTCGAGCTGGCGCACGATGAGGCCTGGGAGATCCTGGTCGAATACCGGGACGTCCTGGACAGCATCGTGCTCGAGCTGATGGAGAAGGAGACCCTCTCCACCGCCGACATGGCCCGGATCTGCGCGCGGGTGGTCAAGCGCCCGCCGCTGGCGCCGTACAACGGCTTCGGCAAGCGCCAGCCCTCCACCGAGCCGCCCGTGCTCACCCCTGCGGAGAAGGACGCGCTCAAGGCACAGGCGCAGGCCGACGGCGCGCAGGCGTCGGTCGGCGGCGGCACCTCGTCCAACAACTCGGACGGCACGCACTGAGCAGCGACCCGACGGCCAGCTCCCCCCACCGGGAGCTGGCCGTCTCCGCGACCGAGCCCGACGGCGACGACGCGCTGGACTACGTGGCCGCACGGCTGATCAGCGGAAAGCTGACCGGCCGCCCGGTCGAGGACGCGGTCGACCTGCGTCGCATCGAGAAGGCGGTCCGGGAGATCCTGATCGCGGTCGGGGAGGACCCGGACCGCGACGGGCTCCAGCAGACCCCGGCCCGGGTCGCCCGGGCGTACGCCGAGCTCTTCGCCGGCCTGCGGGTCGACCCGGCCCAGGTGCTCAGCACCACCTTCGAGGCCAACCACGAAGAGCTGGTGATCGTCCGGGACATCGACGTCATGAGCCTCTGCGAGCACCACCTGCTGCCGTTCCGCGGCAGTGCGCACATCGGCTACATCCCCGGCCCGGACGGACGGATCACCGGCCTGTCCAAGCTGGCCCGTCTGGTCGAGGTCTTCGCCCGCCGCCCGCAGGTGCAGGAACGGCTCACCTCGCAGGTCGCCGACCTGCTGATGACCAAACTCGCCCCACGCGGCGTCGTCGTCGTGCTGGAGTGCGAGCACATGTGCATGGCGATGCGCGGCATCCAGAAGTCCGGTGCGAAGACCATCACGTCGGCCGTGCGCGGCATATTGCAGACGGACTCCAAGTCGCGGGCCGAGGCGATGGCGCTGATCATCCCCCGCTGACACCCGGACGCGTCACCGGCCGGCCGCCCCACCCTGGGACGGCCGGTCGTTGCGTCAGCCGGCCAGCAGGGCGAGCAACAGGCCGGCCGTGACCAGCACCGCCGGCACCAGGCAGACCAGCGCACCGAAGCGAACCGTGCGGTCCAGCCGCTCGCCGGGGGCGGCGCGGAACACCCGCCCGATGCCCACCCAGCCGGCGACGAAGGCGACCGCCGGCATCGGCAGCCCGCAGATCAACGCCGCCACACTCGCCGGGCCCGCCCCGGTCGCCACGAACACCACGACCTGGATCAGCGGCACCAGCAGCGCCAACGGCCCGTACACCAGGAGGTTGCGCCCCCGGGTCGGCCAGGACCCCGGGCGGAACCGGCTGCGCGCGGCCAGCGCCGCGTCCGCCGCCTCGGCCCCACCCCGCGCGGCCCGCAGCGCCGCCAGCACGGCCGCCGGGCCGCCCACCATCGACCGCGCCGCCTCGGTCACCTCCGGCGGGGACGGCACCAACGAGATCGCCGGTACGCCCAGCTCACAAAGCCGTTCCTGCTGGTTCGCGAGCCCGGTGCGGACCACCGTCAGCTCCTCCCGGGCGGCCTCCGCCGAGCGGGCCTGCTCACCGGCGGCGGCTGCCGCGCTGCGGCGTACCCCGTCCAGCTGGCGGGCCGCGGCGAGATACTCCGACCAGGCCGTGGTGGGCTCCGCGCGCGCTGGCGCGACGTCCCCGTCCGGCTCGGCGGTCCGCTGCCGTCCCGGCCCGGTCACCGTCGCGTTCGGACCCATCCCGACACCCCCCGCGCGCACCGCCGGATCACCTGGCCTCGTCGGCGAACGGCACCAGGACCGTGCCCCGCTCGTCCGGCCCGTCCCAGAGCACCGCCCGGTCGGGACGGGCCCGCCACTCCACCGGCCGGCCGAAGACCGCGGCGAGCTGGGCCGCCGGCACATCCAGCACGGCCACGGCCGCGAGCTTGTCCACCTCGCCCTCGGGCTCCAGCAACGCGGCGAACGGTGGCACCGCCCGCCACCAGCCCAGCAGGTGCCGACCCGACGGCGGCCCGTCCCGCAGCAGCGCGCGCAGCCGGTCCACCGGCAGCTCGCGGGGCCCCGGCCGGTCCAGACCGAAGACGACCAGGTAGGTCGGCAGCTCCCCGTCCGCGTCCGCGAGCAGCGTCGGCAGGTCCACCATGGCCGCCGAATGGCGGACGGCCAGCTCCGCCGTCAACGCCTCCGCCAGCGGCCGGGAACCCGGGTCGGGAGCCGCCACCAGGAACCGGGCGGTGCCCGGCGAATGGTGGTCCGCCGTGCTCCGCGCCGCCGTCGCCAGCAGCCCACCCGCCGCCGGGCCGGATCCCAGCACCGCCAGGTTGCGCCCCGCCGCCGACCCCAGCGGTACGGCGACCGTCGAGCGGGCCACGTCCACCGCCCGGCCGAGCAGAGCCGCCGGCCCGTGCGCCTGGCCGGCCAACGCCGCACGGTGTCGCGGATCGTTGCCCAGCGACGGACGGGCGTACCCAGCGAACACCACCGGCGGCACCGACCCGGCCGGCCGTGCCGTCCACAGCTCGTGCCGCAGCCGATCCACCACCCCCGGGTGGTCCTGCGGATCGGGGTGGCGGATCAACCGTTCATGACCGCGGATCGCGCCCCGGGGGCCGCCGAGCCCGCCCGCGGTGTTCACCACCGCGCTGCCCACCGGCAGGCCGGCGGCCGAGTCGTTGGTCGGTTCCAGCACCGGGCTGCCCCCCGGCAGCGCCACCCGCACCGGGAACTGGCCGAGCACCGAATCCCGGTGCCCGGTGTCCGCCCGGCCGCTGAGCCCCAGCTCACCCGCGCCGGCCAGCACCAGGTGTACGCCGTACGCCCGGCCGGCGCGGGCCAGCCCGTCCAGCTGGGCGGCAACCTCGGCGGCCAGCCGGTCCCGCTCGGCGAAGATCAGCGGCAGATTGTCCAGCACGCACACGATCCGGGGCAACGGCCGGTGCTGGCGCAGCTCCGCGAAGCGCTGCCCACCGGCGCGCCCGCCGGCCTCGGCCCGGCGCTGCACCTCGACCGTCAACTGATCCAGCAGGTCCCGGACGTACTCCCGATCCGCGGCCATCGCCGCCGCGCGCACCTGCGGGATCCAGGACCGGTCCCGCTCGGTCTGGAGGAACTCCACGAAGGACTCGCCGTCGCCCAGATCCACCAGGTAGAGCGCCAGGTCGTCCGGGCCGTACCGGGCGGCGAGCCCGAGCAGCGCCGTGGTCAGGAACGCCGCGCGACCCGCACCGGACCGGCCACTGACCAGCCAGTGCGGGGTCAGCTCGGTGAAGCCCAGCGGCACCGGGCGGCCCCCGGCGTCACCAACCGTGGTGGTCAACCCGTCCACCGAATCCGACTGCCACAGCCCCTCACCCGTCGCCGGCAGCAGATCCGCCAGCGCCAACCGGGAACCCGCCTCCACCTGCGCGGCGAGCCGCCGACAGACCGCGTCGACCAGGTCGGCCGGCGGGTCCGCCTCGACGAAGACCGGCGAGTTCAGCCCGCCCGGCGAATCGGCGCCGGGGCTGGCGAAGGACGCCCCCGGCGGGTCACCGAGCAGCGCGTACGCGTTGCGCAGCACCAGCGGTGTGGCGCGCGGCAGTGGCCCCCGAGCCGCGTACGGGCCGGCGGGCGGCCAACCGGCCACCACTAGATGCAGCCCGGCCGCCGGCCCCTGCTCAGCCAACGCCTCGACCCGTGCCAGGTCGGTCGGGCCGGTCAGCTCCGGCAGCGCGGCCACCACCAGCAGCAGCGTCCGGTCATGCCGGCGTCGCCCACTCGCCCCCGGCGCGACCCACTGCTCCGCCTCGGTCAACACCGCGCGCAAACCCGCCACATCCACCGCCGGCGGCGGCAACAGGCCGGCATCCGCCAGCGCCCCGAACGGGGTGAGCACACCCCCCGTGGCGTCCACCGCGCGCACCAGCAGGGCGCCCGCCGGTGCCGCCGCCAGCGACCGCAGCAGCACAGCCCGAATCAACCCCGCCACCCGCGGTTCCCGGGCGTCGGTGTCCACGCTCAGATGCCCGGTGCCGACCAGCGGCACCAGCGCGGGAAAACGGGCGTCGTCCAGCGGTGCCGCGGTGCCCACCCGCACGAAGGACGGCGGGCCGTCGCCGGCCGGCGAATCCACGGTCAGCGAGTCCAGGGCGGCCCCCGACCATCCCGGAGCCAGCCGCGCGGCCACCGCCCGCAGCCGGTCGGCCACCTCGTACTGGCGGCGCTGATCGGCGGGGGCCGGTCGGGTCTCGTCCAGGATGCCGGCCGCGGCGGTCGCGACAGCCGCAGCCCGCCGGTGCAGAGCTGCGGCGCGGTTCGTGCGTGCCTTCGGACCGGCCACCGCGTCCACCCCCTCTGCCCGAGGTTGGCAACCCCTCCCTGAGCAGAGACGGTATCCCAGCCAGGGCCCCTCCTCCGGGAGGTGTCGCGGCGGTGCGCCGGTGTTGTCGTGGATGTCACCGGTGGGGAGGGGTCCGTCACGATCCGCTGGATCTGAGGCATTGGCTCCGGGGCGTCCAGCCGTTAGCTTCAGGGGGTGGAATCAGTGCAGCCCCCCGCCGGTTCCCAGGTCTCCCGCGTACCGGCCCAGCGGACGCCGTCCGAGCAGCTGCCGCCCGCCCCGGCCACGCCAGCGCCGCAGCAGCCACGCCGCCGGGTACGCACCGTGCTCACCGTGGTCGCCGGGGTGCTCGCTGTGCTGATGTTGAGCGGGATCATTGCAGGTGTGGTGCTTTACAACCGAGCTGCCGCCCCGGACCGCAGCGCGCCCGACGTGGTCGTGGACAACTACCTGCGCGCGTTCCTCGTGGATCGCAACGATACGAGGGCAGACCTCTTCACCTGTAAGGGCGGTGCGGACCTTCAGGCCGTGCGGGACCTCCGCCTTGAGGTGGAGCAGCGTGAGTCCAAATTCCACGTCACTGTGCGAGTCAGCTGGGGCCCGTTGACCAGGACTCCGTCTCGTGACGGTGAATCCGTTGGCACGACGCTCATCATCGCCGGGTCTGCCGATGGCGTCCCTCGGAGCAGCCGACGAGAGGACTGGTTGTTCAATGTCGTCGAGGACGATGATGGTTGGCGGGTCTGCGGCGGCACACGAGCCGGTTGATCGTCACTCGATCCACAACAGGTGGACGGGAACCTCCAGAGTGGTGGGGGACTGGCCTCGCCAGGCCCAGCGATACCACTCCACCTCAGGCGCGATCCGGACGCAGATGTCTCCCTCGGCACCCGAGTAGGTTTCGGTCACCGCCCGCAGGTCCCGGTGCTCCAGGCCGCCTTCGATGTGCACCACGCGGCGCCCGGTGACGGCATCCGCCTCGAAGACCGGCGTGGGGGGCCGATGGGCCGGGCCGTCCAGTGAGACCAGCCGGATCCCGCTGGCCCGGGTGTCGGCCGGCTCGGGCCGGTCGCCGACCGTCTCCACCCAGACCCGATCGACCGGCACCAGCGGCGCGAACACCTCGACCTGGTCGGCCTCGGCCCGGTACCACTCGTGCTCGGGGATCACTGGCACATAGGTCCGGGCGCCCTGTACCACCCGGTCGTCCGCCCGCAGGTCGCCCCGCCAGCCCAGCCCCGGCAGCCCGACCAGCACCCGTCGCCCGCGCAGCTCCACGCGCTCGGTGGCCGGCACGATCGCCAGTGGTCGGGGTGGCCGAGGCGCCCAGTCGGGCTGGTCGGCGAACGGGTCCGGCAGGGGTCCGGTCATGCCCGTGGTGGCCTCACTCCGCGCTACGCAGCGGGGCGCCCCGCTCGCGCATGAACGGTATCGGATCGATGGCGCCGCGGCTGGTGCGGTCGTTGCGCAGGTGCACCTCGAAGTGCAGGTGCGGGCCGGACGAGTTGCCGCTGCTGCCGACCTGCCCGATCACCTCACCGGCCGGCACGATCTGATCGGGCGACACCCGGGGGCGGACCACCATGTGGCAGTACCGGGAGATGTACCCCCCGGCGTGCAGCAGGTCGACGAACCAGCCGCAGCCGCCCTTGCCAGGGTGCCCGTCCACGTCGCAGTCCTTTCGGCCACGGTCGTCCGGGTCGCATCGGGCGACCAGGACCCGGCCGGCGGCGGCGGCGCGGATCTCGGTGCCCTTGGCCGCGCCGATGTCGACCCCGTTGTGGCTGGGTCGGCTGCTGGTGCGGAAGCCGGAGCCGACCTCGCCCGGGATCGGAGCGGTCCAGCCGGAGGCGGCGATCTGACCGCGCTCGGCCGCGTTGCACACCGCCTTGCCGTTGATCTCGATCGTGCGCGCCGCGCCGCCGGCCAGCGCGTCGACGATCCGGCTGGCCAACTCCTCGTGCTTGGCGTAGGCGTCCGGGTAGGCGCTGATCTGGACCTGCTGCGCCACCACCGTCAGCGGCCGGCGCTGCCAGCTCTGCACCTTGACCAGCTTTTCGTAGAACTTGCGGGCCGTGTACGCGGGGGTCATCCGCTCGGTGACGCTGCCCCACCCCGGCCGCTGCTGGAACAGCCCCAGCGAGTCATGGTCGGCGCCGACGCCCTCATGCGGTAGTGCCAGTGACGCGGGAACGCCACTGTTCGCCAGGTTGCGCAGTGCGGATTCCTGCATCGCGGTAGCCAGGGCGATCACCCAGCCCCGTGACGGCACCCCCAGGTCCTGGCCGACCTTGATGATGATGGCGGCGTTGCGGATTTGCGCATCGCCGTACTCGGTGAACCGCGGCAGCTCGCCGGCGATGTCCACCGGACGGATTGGGCCACAGCCCCAGCCGGCGAGGGCGTCCCCGTTCTCCGCGTCGCCGCCGAGGCCACTGAGGAAGAACGCCGCCGTCCCCCCGGTGCAGCAGAGCAGGAGCAGCACGCCAGTGAGCATTGTGGCGAGCACACCGACCCGCACCGGTCGACGGAGGGCGCGGCTGCCGGCGTTCATTGCCGCTCCCAATCCACCACGTCGACCAGCCAGCCGCCATCCGCAGCGAGCAACTCCAGCCGGAGCCGGCCGGTGTCGAGGGGCAGCACCACCTCGACGAACGTCTCGGTGCGCGACCGCACCGCCGGTGGGCCGGTCACCTCCTCGGCCGGGACCCCGCCGGAATCGACGCCGACCAGCTTCTCGGTCAGCGCCGCTGTGGACAGCGGGCGCAGGCCGGCCTGCCACTGTTCGGCAGTCATGCCGGGGCGGCCGAGCCAGGCCGTGGTGAACCGGTCGGCGGTCTGTTCGGGCGTGCGGTCGCCCGGTCGGGTCACCGGTGACGGTGGAGCTTCGGTGGAGATCGCGCCATCGTCGCCGGCTGTCGGGTCCACGGTGGTGATCGGCCGGTCCGGCCGGCTGCTCAACCCGTCCGCCGGGTCGGACGGATCGGAGACCAGCCGGGCCGCCCCGAGCACCCCGAAGACGAGCACCGCGATCACCAGCGCCACCCCCAGCCGGGACCGCAGAACCCGCGTGAACAGGAACTCCATTGCGCGTCGCATCGCCATCACCGCGCCTCTGAGCGCACCCGCGGTCCGGTGCGGTCCGGCGCACGCTCTGTGGAGCCCGGTCGGTAGACCACGAACGACGGATTCTCCGCTGGCACGTCC
This sequence comes from Micromonospora sp. NPDC005163, assembly GCF_053599835.1. Classification (NCBI taxonomy): domain Bacteria; kingdom Bacillati; phylum Actinomycetota; class Actinomycetes; order Micromonosporales; family Micromonosporaceae; genus Micromonospora; species Micromonospora sp. NPDC005163. The sequence continues at coordinate 133,939 of NZ_JBSFYP010000004.1, read as the reverse complement.
GGCTCGGTCCAGGTCGCCGGCTGCCGGCGACGGGGTTGGGGCGCCACCGGTCGGCCCCGGCCGCCGGTCGCCTCCTTCGGCACGTCGTCCGCGCGTTCCTGACCATCCGGGCGCTCGGCGCCGGGACGCCGGCCGTCGACCTGGGCCGTCGGCGCCAGGACCGGGTCTTCCCGCCGCGCCTCCGGGCGCAGCGTGGTCTGCTCCGCCACGGGTGAGCGACGGCGGCCGCCCACCGGCTCCGCCGTGCCGCCCGGCTCTGCCACGTCCAGCCGTGCCGCGGTCCGCATGTCCCGGAAGAACCGGCGGTGCCAGGACCCGGCCGAACTGACCGCCTCGCTGCTGTCCTTGCCGCCGAGCTGGGTGATCCGACGGTAGGGCCGCAGCAGCAGCCAACCGACCACCCCGCAGAGCCAGACCAGCACCACCTGGAGCCAGCCGGGCAGGGTTGGTGTGCTCATGATCAGGTCAACCGCGAACAGGTAGATCGCTGCCCCGGTACCGAAGATGGCGATATTGAAGACCGCGGCCACCACGGCGTTCGCGAGCCGCCGCAGCCCAGCGCTGGCTGGTCGGAGCAGACCGACGGTGCCCAGGATCGGTGCCGCGATCACTGCCCACCGGAAGATGAGGAAGCCCAGCAGGACCAGCAGCGACGCGGTCAGATCGAACATGGCGAACAGCACCGACGCCAGCACCGCGATGAAGCCGGCACCCACCCGGTCCATGTCGCGGACACCCTGGAGGTACTCGTACGCCTCTGGGTCCTCGGTCTGGATCTGCTGAGCAACCCGGGCCCACTGCTGCTGCTTGGCCTTGATCGTCGCTTCTCGGGTGGCCGGGTTGGCGCGCAGCTTCTCGGCCTCGTCCCAGGAGAGCGACTTGGCGTCGTAGAGCGCCGGACCGTACTTGCGAGCGGTTTCACTGTCGGCCGAGCCGAGCACACCCCGTAGCCAGTTCCGGTAGAGCATCGCCTCGGTGGCGGTGTCACTGGCCCGCACGGCGGGCGGGCGATTGTCCTTGCAAGCCGCGGGATTCGGATCGTCGCACTGGTCCGGCGGGGTGTCCCGGGCTGCGGGACCCACGGCGTCGTGCACCACACCCAGTGTGGTGACCAACGTGCCGTCCGCGATGTTCGCCGATTTGACCGGCCAGGCGGCAAGCGCGGTGACCGCCACCATCACCAACAGCGCCCAGCCCGCAGTGGTCATGGCGTTGCTCATGTCTGACTGGCGGGAGCGCCAGAGCAGGTACAGCCCCACCACGCAGAGCGTGACGATGCCGAAGACACTGAACACCTTCTGATAGACGGCCTTGGTCGCCTGCTCGACCAGCGGATCGGCCCAACCCCACATCGAACGGGGGTCCCAGGCCCGCTCACGCAGTGCGTTCGAGGCGCCGACGATCGCGGTCGCGATCATGAACTCGCCGTTCGCCACGGTGGTGGTGAACTTGTAGTCCGGATGGAGGACCGACGACGCGCATCCGCCTGGGATGTCGTACGTCGGATAGCTGTAACCGGCGTAGCCGTAGTCGCTGTAGAGGCCCTTCGGCCCCAACTGCTTGGCGGAGTCCGGCCGGCCGGCGAACCAGCCGGCGAGGCCGGAGTCGGGGGTGCCGGGGGTCGGTGCGTTTCGGCAGGTGACCTCGTCCTCGCTGACCTCCTTGAGTTTCGCCACGCAGGCCCGGAAGTCGGCCTGCCACTCCGGTGTCGTGCAGAGGTCGGCGCGTGCCTGGGCGGCGGGCGGGGCGGCGGCGGCCGCCTCCGCGCCGATCAGCGGCCAGGTGAGGGAGGCCCCGGCCAGTACGCCGAGGGCGAGCAGGAACGCCGCGATCCGTGCCCGGGTCCTGGGGCCCCTGTCGAGGTCCCTGGTCGGCCTGCGGCGGGGCCAAGCGACGACCGGCTGCGTTGGAGGTCCGTCGGGATGCAACGCCGGTGTCCGGCCGAACCTCCGCCTTGCCGGACGTCGTCTGGGCTCCGCCTCGGCTCGACTGAGGACCTCGACGCGGCCCCTAGCCATGTCACGCCTCCAGATCCGGCAGGGGGATGCTCGGGAGTACTCCGGCCGCTGCGGCGATCGCGGCGGGCGTCGTATCGAGGTGGTCCAGCAGCCCTTCGACGTACGAGACGTCGACGCGAACCTTCTGCACCCGCCCGTCGACGTCGCGCATCACGAACTCGCGGAAGCCGAGGCGGTTGGCCGAGCTGGTGTCGGCGGCGGAGAGCGACGCCAGGGTGGCCTCGTACCCGTCGTTGACGGGCACCCGGAGCAATCGCAGCGCTTCGGAGGCGATCTCGGCGTCTTCGGCGATCCGGCCGACGAAGACGGTGGAGACGAGGTTCTGCACGTCGAGGCCGAGGATGTCGCGCGGGTTCTGAGAGGCGACGAGTGCGGCAAGGTTCCACTTGCGGGAGTCCCGGGCGAGCCGGACGAGGAACGACCGCCCGGACCGCCAGCCCTCCATGAAGTGCGCCTCGTCCAGGCCGACGAGCTTGCGCGACGACATGGATCCGCCGTAGCAGCGGCGGACGGCGAGCCGGTGCGCGGTGTGCAGCATCGGCAGGGCGAGTGCCTCCTCGGCGGACCAGTACTCCCGTTCGATCTTGAGGTCGGGCAGCCGCAGCCCGGCCATGGTGATCACCGTGAGCGCCGCGTCGGCGCCGAGCAGCCCCTCCGGCGGTCGGCCGAAGAAGAGCATGGCCAGTGGCATCTCGGCGGTGTCGAGCAGGAGGTTGGCCAGTTCCTTCCCGGCATCGTCGTCGAGTTGCCCGAGGCAGCTCACCACGTCGTCCAGGGTGGAGGTCTCCTCGGCGGGAACCTGACGGACCGCGTGCCGGAACAGGGTGGCGGTGGACGCCTCGCGGGCCACCTGCGGCGGCACCAGCATCATGCAGATGTCCTGGACCAGCATCCGGCGCTCGGCCCGGGCGTTGGAGACCGCGATCTCGAACTCACGGTCGCCGGAGGCGCCAACGCCGAACTCACTGCGCAGCGGCGTCGGGATCAGCGAGTAGGGCGCCAGGGTGCCTTGCTCGGAGCCGGTCAGGTTCAGCACCCGGGAGTACGGCCGCAGCTCCGGCATGGCGCAGAGCCGGGCCAGCGGCCCGGACGGGTCGAGCAGGGTCACCTGGACCCCTCGCCGTGCGGCCAGGTAGCCCAGCGCGCCGAGCAGGGTCGACTTGCCACCGCCCGGCTCCGCCACGAAGACCGCGAGCCCGGAGCGTTCCCGGACCTCCATGGGGAAGTGCAGGTCGAGGAAGACCGGGCGGCGGCAGGTGCCGGCGGTCCGGCCGATCAGGTCGCCCCGCCGGTCGCCCACGTTGGAGGCGGCCTGGGGGAGCGCGGCGGCGAGCAGCGGGACCGGCATCCGACGGACGTAGCCGGTGTTGGCGATCGGCTCGCCGGGGATGAACTCGCGGGCCAGCCAGTCCTGGTTCTTCGGGTGCTGGAGCGAGATGCGCAGCTCCCGGGAGTAGAGCTGGATGAGCCGGCGGGCCCGTTCCAGGCACTCCTCCCGGGTCCGGCCGCCGACCGCGATCCGGTGCCAGCCGTGAGCGCGGGCCGAGTCGACCGGCAGCCCGGTGGTCATCTCGTCGCCGATCACCAGCGCGCGCTTGGCCAGCCGCTCCAACTCGGGCGGCGCGTCGATGCCGTGTTCGGCGTAGTCGAGCTGCTGCGAGCGGATCATCCGCAGCCGGTGTTCGAGATTGCGGAACGAGTCGCCGGAGCCGAGGATGTCGACCCGGGTGGAGATCTCCATCGGCCAGGGCAGGCGCTCGTGGAAGTGCAGCCACGGCTCGTGCCGTTCCGGGATCTCCAGCGGCTCCATCCGGCCGACGGCGAGCACGGCGACGTGCCGTTCCTCGCCGGTCATGCGGTTGACCAGCTTCACGGTCGAGCCGTACGGGGTGCGGTAGCGCTCGACCTGCTCGGTCAGGGCGAGCAGGTCACCCCGCTCCCAGCGACCGTTGGTCACCGGGGAGAGCGTGCCCGGAGGCGCCATGCACAGCGCCACCGAGCGGTAGAGCAACCACTCCAGCTCTTGGGCGGTGACCCGCCGACCGCGCATGCCGAACGCGCCGAGCACCTCGTCGAACTGCTCCACGGTGCGGCCCAGCTTGCGGCGTTCCCCCTCGGCGGTGCCGCGCCCGAAGGTGCGCAGCAACCGCTCGGTGAGCGAGTCACCGAGCGACCGGCGGGCGAAGGTGACCCCCAGGTAGGTCTGCCCCTCGGCGTGGTTGACCGCCATCAGGTGCCGCTGGGCGGCGACCAGGTGGTCGGCCCAGCCGGTGGTGCCGGGCACGTCGGGCAGCGGCGCCGGGGTGTGCGCGTCGATGGTGCGGGCCCACTCGTCGGCGGGGAACGGCCGGGTGGTGCGGCGCAGGTGCAGCCGGAAGCCGGCCAGGCCGGCGTACTGCTCGGAGATCGCCGAGAGCAACGCCTCGCGTTCGGCGTCGGGCCGGAAGGCCCAGCGCACCTCGGGCAGCCAGTACCAGGCGGTGACCGTGTTCGGGGTGAAGGTCAGGTGGCCGGCGATCTCGGTGATGGCCAGTTCGACTGACGGGTCCCGGTCCCCAAATTTGATCTTCGGGGCGCGGACGCGGACCGGCCGGGTCGGCCGGTCCTGTCGGCTCACGGCCTTTTGCCGGGGCGCGGCTATTTCCCGCCCGGTCGGCTCCGCGCCGCCCGGTCCCGGCCGCGCCGGGCCGCGGCGTGGCGCGCGTTCCAGGGCCGGCCGGTCCGTCGGGGCGGCGCTGGACGGCCCGGCCGTCGGGCGGCCGACCGGCGCGGCGCTGGGCGGTCGGGTCGTCGCATCGGTGGTCGACGACGTGGGCGCACCCGCGGCGGTCGCGTCGGCCTCGTCCGATGGCCGGAGCATCGGAAGCCGGTCGCCGGCCTGGTGTGGCACCCGGGACTCGCCCGCGGGACTGCCGCCGCGGCGGCGCGGCTCGACCGGCCGCCCGCTGCTGGTGGGGGCGTCGCCGTGGGCCCAGGGCGGTTCCAGGTCGGGTGCCCGGTCCGGCACCCGGTGGGCCGGTCGGGACGGCTCGGCGGCGGGCGGCTGCTGCTGCGGGATCGCCGGCAGCTCCCGGGGCGCCGGGGCGGCACGCGTCGCGCCCGGCCGGGACGCGTCGAAGAGATCCAGGAACGGGGAGTCGATGTCGGCGTTCTCGCCGGCCGACACCGCGCTCGGCTCGGCGGGCGGCGTCCGGCGGGGCACTGGACGGGGGGCCTGGAAGACCCCGACCGCACCGTGGCCGGGCGACGTCACCAGCGCGGGATCGAGCGCGACCTCGTCCTCGGATTCGGTGTAGTCGAATGACTGCGCACCGTGACCTGCCGGCGCGGCCGGACGGCCGGCCGGGGAACCCGGCGTGGAAGAGCGACTCATGCGACCGCCTTAGAGACTGTCGGGAGACCCCGCAGCGGCTGCGGCGGGCCCAGCCGACGACCGGCGGCGTTGGGGATTGGTCCGGATACAACACCGGTATCCGGACCAATCCCCGCCTTGCCGGATCGCCGCCTGGACTCCGCCTCGCTCGCCCCGAGGTCTACCGACAGCCTCTTACCCGCGTCGTGCGACGGACCGATCGGCGTACGCCCGGTCATGCCAGCTCCTCCCGGATCCTGATCCGGCTGCCGACCAGGCGCGGGTCGCGCTGCTCGATCGCCGGCTCCCGGGTGCGTCGCCAGTCGGTCAGCGCGGTGCGGATGACCACCCGCGCCGGCCGGTCCGGGTCGACGTGCCGGAAGATGAACGACGTGGTCACGATGGCGAGCGCGATCTCCCAGGCCGGGAAGAGCTCGACCGTCAGCGTGAACAGCCAGTGGATGAACATGTAGAGGGGGACGAGCAGCATGAAGAGCCCGTACTGGGCGTACGGCAGGTGGACCGGAAGGGTGTAGCCGGGCGGCCCGAGGTAGACCAGGCGGGCCCGGTAGATGTCGTCGTCGGTGCGCAGCCGCATCTGGGAACGCGCCTATTCGAAGATCAGGTCGATCAGGTAATCGCCGACGAAGAAGAGTGTGGCCGCGCCGGCGATGAACGCCAGCCCGACGATCGCGATCGCGGAGCTGGTCAGCACCTTGGAGATCTCGCCCCGGCTGGCCCGCCCGATGAAGATGACGCCCAGCACGGCGAGCAGGATCGGCGCGATCTTGCTGGCGAAGAAGGTGACCACACTGTTGGTGTCGATCCCCTTCGGTGCCGGCTCGGCGAGCGGAGCGGACGCCAGGGTGGAGAGCGCGTGGGCGACGCCGGACGACGCCGTCTCCATGAGCTCGAAGGCGATCACTGGAACCTCCCCATATCGCGGCCGGCGGTGCCGCGGCGGTGCAGTAGGCAAGCCTGGCGGGAAATGTGCTCACAGGGCGCAGCGTTCTCGACCCTGCGTTCGTTACTCACCACAGAGAGTGGCGAGCTTTGGGCGGTTTTTCCCCGCTTCGGCCCTCCCTCCAGGCTTCGCCATCTCGATGCTGGCCAATTCCAAAGCGTACGGGCCGCCCCGGATTGCGACAAGCCGCGAAGGGACTGCCCGTTGCTGCCCGGACGACCGATCGTACACCTGTTCCAATGCGCACGTCAGGGATGGTGGCTCGGGGGTGGACCCGGGTCGGCCGGGCCGACCTCCACGACCGGTACCGTCTAGTCGTGACCGATCTGGTGCGGGCCCCGGGCCCGGTGGTGATGGGCGTCCTCAACGTCACGCCGGACTCCTTCTCCGACGGCGGACGGTACGCCGACCTGGGCGCGGCCGTCGGACACGGCGTCCGTCTGCGTGCTGCGGGGGCGCACCTGGTCGACGTCGGCGGTGAGTCGACCCGCCCGGGTGCCGAAAGGATCGACGCGGTGACCGAGGCCGAGCGAGTGCTGCCGGTCATCCGCGAGCTGACCGCCGCCGGGGTGCCGGTCAGCATCGACACCAGCCGCGCCCGGGTGGCCGAGGCGGCCCTGGGCGCTGGCGCGGTCGTCGTCAACGACGTCTCCGGCGGGCTGGCCGACCCGGACATGGCCCGGGTGGTCCGCGACGCCGGCTGTCCCTGGGTGCTGATGCACTGGCGTGGCCACTCACGGGAGATGCGTGAGCTGGCCAGCTACACCGACGTGGTGGCGGACGTCCGGGCCGAGCTGGCCCAGCGGATCGACGCGGCGCTGGCAGCCGGAGTGGCCGCCGACCGCATCGTCGTCGACCCCGGCCTCGGCTTCGCGAAGACGGCCGCGCACAACTGGGAGTTGAGCGCCCGCCTGCCGGAGCTGCTCGACCTCGGGTACCCGCTGCTCTTCGGCGCCAGTCGCAAGTCCTACCTCGGCCGACTGCTCGCCGGCCCGGACGGAACGCCGCGACCCACCGCGCAGCGGGAGGCGGCCACCGTCGCCACCAGCGTGCTCGCGGTCGCGACGGGTGCCTGGGGGGTACGCGTGCACGACGTCCAGGCCACCGCCGACGCGCTCGCCGTCTGGGTCGCCACTGGCAGACCGCGTGTGGCCCCCGCCCATGCCGGTCACGAGCGAGAGGGAAAGCGATGACCGACCGGATCGAGCTGACCGGCCTGCGGGCCCGGGGCCGGCACGGGGTGTACGACTTCGAACGGGTCCAGGGACAGGATTTCGTCGTCGACGCCGTACTGGAGATGGACCTCGCCCCGGCCGCCGCCACCGACGATGTCAACTTCACCGTCCACTACGGCGAGCTGGCCGAACGCCTGGTCGCGGTGGTGACCGGCGAGCCGGTCAACCTGATCGAGACCCTCGCCGACCGGCTGCTCGCGGTCTGCCTGGCCGACGAGCGGGTCACCAGCGCCACCGTCACCGTGCACAAGCCGGAGGCGCCGGTGCCGCACACCTTCACCGACGTGGCCGTCACCATGAGCCGGGCGCGTGCCCGGTGACCCGGGCCGTGCTCTCGCTCGGTAGCAACCTGGGCGACCGGCTGGGCCACCTGCGTACGGCCGTCGCCACGCTCGGGGACAGCGTGCTGGTGCTCTCCGGCGTGTACGAGACTCCACCGTGGGGTGACGCCGATCAGCCCGCGTACCTCAACGCGGCGCTGCTGGCCCAGGATGACGCCGCGACCCCACGCGACTGGCTGGAGCGGGCGCGGGCCGCGGAGCGCGCGGCCGGTCGGGTCCGTGACCCGCGGCGGCGGTTCGGGCCGCGCACCCTCGACGTGGACGTGATCGCGGTCTGGGGCGACGACGACGAGCCGGTGCTCAGTGACGACCCCGAGCTGACCCTGCCGCACCCCCGGGCGCACCTGCGCGCCTTCGTGCTGCGACCGTGGATCGACATCCAGCCGTACGGGCAGCTGCCCGGTCACGGCTGGCTGACCGACCTGCTCACCGCTGGTCCGGTCGCCGACGACGCGCTGGATCTGCGCCCCCGACCGGAACTGGCGTTAGAGTCGACGGCATGACCGAGCGGAGCCGGCCGGCATGACGCAGGCGAAGTCCCCACCACCGGGCGGGCCGGGCCCGGACCGGTCGCGGATGGGCCCCACCCGGATCTCCAGCCTGGTCGTGGCCGCCCTGGCCGCGGCGGCGGTGGCCTGGCTGCTGATCAGCACCCTCTACTACAGCGGCATTCCCCGGCTGCCCTGGCTGCCGGTGGTGACGCTGGCCGCGCTCGCGGTGCTCGAGGCGTACGCCGCCGTCAACACCCGGGGCCGCATCGAACGCAAGCCCGGCCGTGATCCGGTCAACCCGCTGATGGTCGCCCGGTTCGTGGTGCTGGCCAAGGCGTCGGCGCTGGCCGCGGCCATTTTCGCCGGCTTCTACGCCGGGCTGACCGGCTGGCTCTTCGTCGAGACCACGCGGGCCGCCACGGAGGATCGGCCGGCCGCCGGGGGTGGTCTGCTCGCCTCGCTGGCGCTGGTGGGCGCCGCGCTCTGGCTTGAGCGTTCCTGCCGGGTGCCGGAGCGCCCGGACGACGAGCGTGAGCCCGACCAGCGGGAGAGCCGCCCCGGCCAGCGCTGACCAGGGGGTTACGCCCGGCTCCGGGCGCGGGTACGGTGCCTGCGATCGGAGAGCAACGGCCGCCCCGGTCCGTCCGCGTGTACCGGACCGGGGACGGCCGGCCACTGGGGAGGCGGCGTCATGGGGTACGAAGAAGCGGGCCGGGAAGGGTCGGTAGAGCCCTCGTCCGGGGTGCCCGCCGCCGTTCTGGAGAACGTCTTCGACGACCCCAGCCAAGGTGAGCCCGGTCGGGACCGGGTCGGCGTGCACCTGGGGTGGGAGGTCCTGCTGCTGGCCGGTGTCGCCACTCTGGGCTGGCTGCTCTGGCGGGCCGACTCGGACGTGCTGCGTGGCGACAGCCTGCGCACCCTGCTGGTCGGCCTGGTCGGGCTCGGGCTGCTCACCCTCGCGGCCGGGCTGAGCCTGCGTACCGCCGCTCCGAACCTGGCCGTCGGGCCGGTCGCGGTCGCCGCCGCGCTGCACTACGCGGAGCAGGGTGACCAGGGTCTGGTGGCGTCGGTCGGTCCGGCGGTCGGGGTCGCCGCGCTGGCCGGGCTGGCGCTGGCGCTGGCGGTGGTGGTGCTGCACGTGCCGGGCTGGGCGGCCAGTCTCGCCGGCGCCGCCGGGGTGGTGGTGTACATCGAACGCCGGTCGGCGCCCGTGCTGGTGCAGGGCGACTACGACCCCGGGCGGAGCGCCGGCTACCTCTTCGCCGGTTTCGCCGCGGTGGCGGTCCTCGGCGGGCTGTTCGGCGCCATCCGGGCGATCCGCCGGCTGGTCGGCCGGTACCGGCCGGTCACCGACCCGGCCCGTCGCCGGGGAGTGATGGCTGCCGTGGTCACCGCGTTCGCACTGGTCGGCTCCACCGTGCTTGCCGCCCTCGCCGGCGTGCTGCTCGCCGCCAACGGCCCCGGGCCGGTCACACCCGATCCCGGGCTGGACTGGACCGTGCTGGCGATCGGGGTGGCCCTGCTCGGCGGCACCAGCGCGTACGGCCGTCGGGGTGGCCTGCTCGGCACTCTGCTGGCGGTGGGCCTGGTCACGGTCTTTCAGGCGTACGCGCTGGCGCGCGGCTGGACGTTCGACCACTGGACGGTCGGCGGCGTCGCGCTCGGCGTCGGACTGCTGGTCACCCGCCTGGTCGAGACGTTCGGGCGGCCCCGGACGGGCAGCACCGACACGCCCGAGCCGGTCGGCGACGGCACGATCAGCACGGGCTGGACGATGCCGCGGTCGCAGCCGGTCGACACCTGGCCTCCCACCCTGCCGACGCCGGCCGCGCCGCAACCGGTCGACCCGTGGCGGGATCCGCGCTGGGAGGACAGCCCGCGCCGGTGGGACGACGGCGAGCGGTGAGCCGTGTCGCGTCCGCTGAGCCGGAGCTGATCTCGACCGTTAGGCTCGGCGGCATGACCGACACACCTGCCGCCACCCCCGGCGGATCCTCGTTCGAGGAGCTCGACGCGCTGTCTACCGAGGAGCTGCGGGAGCGGGCGTTCGCCCGGGCCCGGGAGCACCGTGACGTGGGTTTCTACTGGTCGGTGCTGCGGCACCTGCCGAACGCGGACGAGGCGACGGTGCTGGACGGCGCGCCGAATTCGATCGGCCCGACCATCGACGAGGCGAATGCTCTGTGGCGGGAGCTGACCGGCCACGGTTACGAGGAGTCGGCCCCGCTGCTGCGGGCCGCCTTCATCGACTACCTGTTGAAGCACTGAGCCGGCCGGGGCGGCCCAGGTCCACCCGGTCGGTCGGCTCGGGGTCTGGGCGGATCATCGCGCGGTTCACCCGCACCGGCCCGGCCAGCCGGTACGGTACGGCCGCCGGCACCGGCGCGCTCGCCGTGCTGCTGCTGGTCGGGATCTGCGGCAGCCCGGCGTACACCGGATGGGTCGGCACGCAGACCGACCCGGCGTCGGCCGGCGCTTACTACCTGCGTCTGCTCGCCTGGCCCGCCTGGCGGCTGGACGCGGACGGGCAGCCCGGCGGGTTGCTCGCCGCCGACCTGCGGGCCGTCCTGCTGGTGGTCCTCGCGGTGGCTCTGCTCTACCTGCTGCCCACCGCCCAGGTGGCCCGGGTGCCGGGCCCGGTGAGCCAGTTCTTCTCCGGCTGGGCCGCGTACGTGCTGGCCGGTGGGCTCGCCGCCGTGCTGGCGGCGCCGTTCGGCCAGGACCCGTCGCTGCTCGGCGCGTTGCAGGATGCCAGCAGCGGCGCCGGCTACGGCTTCCTCTGCGGTTGGATCATCGGCGCCGCCAGCCTCGGCGGCCGGGCCTGACCCGACCGGTCGAGCCGGGCGGGTCAGCCCGTCACGCGACCGAGGTCGAGCAGGCGCTGCCGGCTGAGCGCGCCCACGGGTCGGCCGCCGTCGGTCACCACGAGCCGGTCCCGTCCGGACGTGAGCAGCACCGCCAGCGCGTCGTACGCGGAGCCGTCCAGCGGCACGGTGGGCAGGTCCGCCTCGGCGTCGCCGGGCACCGGCTCCAGCGCGTCCCGGTCGAGCTGGGTGACCGCGAGCCGGCGGATGCCCCGGTCGGCCCCGACGAACTCGCGCACGAACGGGGTGGCGGGCGCGCCGAGCAGGGCGGCCGGCGTGTCGTACTGCTCCAGGTGCCCGCCCTGGGAGAGCACCGCGATCCGGTCGCCGAGCCGGACCGCCTCGTCGAGGTCGTGGGTGACCAGCAGGATCGTCTTGCGGACCTCGGCCTGGAGTCGGAGGAACTCCTCCTGGAGACGGGCCCGGACGATCGGGTCGACGGCCGAGAACGGCTCGTCCATCAGGAGCACCACGGGGTCGGCGGCGAGCGCACGGGCCACCCCGACCCGCTGCCGCTGCCCACCCGAGAGTTCGTGCGGGTAGCGGCGGCCGAACTGGGCCGGGTCCAAGCCGACCAGGTCGAGCAGCTCGTCGACCCGGACCCGGGTCTGGTCACGGGACCAGCCGAGCAGCCCGGGCACGGTGGCCACGTTCGCCCGGACCGTCTGGTGTGGAAACAGCCCGACGTTCTGGATCACGTAGCCGATCCGGCGGCGCAGCCGCACCGGGTCGACGTCGGTGACGTCCTCGTCACCGAGCAGGATCCGCCCGGCGGTGGGCTCGATCAGCCGATTGACCATGCGGAGCACCGTCGACTTGCCGCAGCCGGACGGGCCGATCAGCACCACCAGCTCGCCGGCCCTGACCTCCAGGGTGAGGTCCCGGACGGCCTCGGTGCCGTTCGGGTAGCGCTTCTGGATGCCCTGAAGGGAGATCGACGCCGCGCGAGGGGAGTCGGTCCCGCCGGCGGCCTCCGGGGTAACGTCCACGTATGTCCTTCCGCCTGAGCTACCTGGCTGACCCGGGTAACCCCTGGTTCTCCTGGCAGTACGTGCGGGACAACTCTGACACGATCGTCGCGGCGGTGGGTGAACACGCCTCCCTCACCGGGCGCGCGGTGCTGATCGCGGTGCTGATCGCCCTGCCGTTGTCCGTGCTCGCGTACTGGTTCCGCCCGCTGGCCGGGCCCATCCTCGGCGTCACGGGCGTGATCTACACCATTCCGTCGCTGGCTCTGTTCGCGTTCATCGCGCCCTACCTTGGCACCGGCGCCACCACCGTGCTGGTCGGCCTGGTCCTGTACGCACTGCTGCTGATCGTCCGCAACGTGGTGGCGGGGCTCAACCAGGTGCCGCCCGAGGTCCGCGAGGCCGCCGAGGGTATGGGCTACGGCCGGTGGGGCCGGCTGTTCCGGATCGACCTGCCGCTGGCGATCCCGGGCATCATGACCGGGCTGCGGCTGGCCACCGTGTCGACGGTCGCGCTGGTCACCGTGGGGGTGCTGGTCGGGCACGGCGGGCTCGGGCAGCTGATCTTCGCGGGTTTCCAGAACAACCTCTACAAGGCCGAGATCATGACCGGCACGGTGCTCAGCGTGGCGCTCGCGGTGCTCCTGGACCTGCTGCTGGTCCTCATCGGCCGGCTGGTCACCCCCTGGTCCGCCCGGGGCGTGCGGTGAGTGTCGCGGCGAGCCCGGTGCGCCAGGCGGTGATGTGGCTCAACGACCCGCTGAACTGGACCAATCCCGGCGGCATCCTGGACCGGCTCGGTGAGCATCTGGAGATCTCCGCCGCGGCGGTGGCGCTCGGCTGCCTGGTGGCCTGGCCGCTCGGACTCTGGCTGGGGCACACCGGGCGGGGTGGTGGCCTGGTGGTGCTGGTGTCCAACGCCACGCTGGCCATCCCGACCCTCGCGCTGCTGACCATCCTGCCGTTGACGTTCCTCGGCTTCGGCCGTACGCCGGTGGTGGTGGCGCTGGCCGTCTTCGCCGTTCCGCCGCTGCTGGCCAACGCGTACACCGGCGTACGCCAGGCGGACGTGGAGGCGCTCGACGCGGCCCGCGGGATGGGCCTGTCCGGCGGGCAGGTGCTGCGCCGGGTGGAGCTGCCGCTCGCGATCCCCTACCTGGCCGCGGGGTTCCGGACGGCCGCAGTGCAGGTGATCGCCACCGCCGCGCTGGCCTCGTTCGTCAACGGCGGCGGCCTCGGGGAGATCATCCGTACCGGCTTCGGCCTGAGTATCGCGGCCGGCGGGGGTCAGATCCTGGCCGGCGGTGTGCTTGTGGCCGGGCTCGCGTTGCTGGCCGAGCTGGTCCTGGGCGGTGTCGAACGGCTGGTCACCCCCCGTCCGCTGCGGCGCGACCGGCAACGCGCGGGACGACCCCGCCCCGCCGACGCCACCGGCCGCGCCTGATCTGAGCCCGTTTCGTCCGTGGGACGACCCGTTCGGGTGATCGGTCGACGAGCCGGCGACCGGCAGCGAGTTGTCGGTGACGATGCGGTGACGAACTCCACCTCAGGTTGTCGGTCGGTCCCGGAGGATGTTGGGTGGACATTCGCGGGCGGCCGACAGTCAGGATCGCCCGTCGGACACGCGGCCGGCCCGGGACGGGTCGCGCCGGGACACGGAAGGCGGGCACATGCGCGCACGTACACGTCTGGCGATCGGCGCGGTCGGCGCCGTCGCCGCGGCAGGGCTTCTGACCGGGTGCGGTGACGCCGGTTCGTCCGGCACCGACGCGCCCAAGCAGGGCGCCTCCGGGGCCGGGTGCGCCCCGGTCGCCGGGCAGCAGCTCATCGCACTGCAGGACGACAAGAAACTCCAGAACTCCGACAACATCATTCCGGCGGTCAACAGCAAGGCGGCCAACCCGCAGTTGATCGCCGCGCTGGACAAGGTCTCCGCCGTGCTCGACACGCCGAAGCTGATCCAGCTCAACAAGGCCGTCAACGACGACCGTAAGACCCCCAAGGTGGCGGCCGAGGAGTTCGCTTCCGCCAACAACGTCACCGCGGGTGTAGCCAAGGGTCCGGGTGGCGAGATCGTGGTGGGAGCCGGCAACTTCGCCGAGAGCCAGACCCTGGGCGAGCTGTACCGGATCGCGCTCACCGCCGCCGGCTACCAGGTCAAGGTTCAGCAGATCGGCAACCGGGAGCTCTACGAGCCGGCGCTGGAGAAGGGCGAGGTGCAGGTCGTCCCGGAGTACGCGGCGACCATGGCGGAGTTCCTCAACACCAAGGCCAACGGCCAGAACGCCCAGCCGGTCTCCTCGCCCGACATCAACAACACGGTGACCGCGCTGAAGGCCGAAGGTGACAAGGTGGGCATCACCTTCGGCGCCCCGGCCGCCGCACAGGACCAGAACGCCTTCGCGGTCACGCAGGCCTTCGCCGACAAGCACGGCGTGCGGACCCTGTCCGAGCTGGCCGCGAAGTGCTCGGGCAACGCGACCGTGCTGGGTGGTCCGCCGGAGTGCCAGCAGCGTCCGTTCTGCAAGCCGGGCCTGGAGAAGACGTACGGGCTGTCGGTGGGCTCGTTCTCCTCGCTGGACCAGGGCGGGCCGCTGACCAAGAACGGGCTGCGCACCGGCACCATCAGCGTGGGCCTGATCTTCTCGTCGGACGGCGCGTTCGCCACCAGCTGAGCCGCCTCCTGAGGCGTTGACGACGCCCCCGACCTCACCGGGTCGGGGGCGTCGTCAGGTCAGTACGCCCGCGCCCAGCCGGTGCACGCCTCACCAGAGCACACCCGGTACTGCAGCGCGTACGACGAACCGGAGGTGTTCTTCTGGCCGCACCCCGTGGCGGAACCGTTG
The DNA here is from genome assembly GCF_053599835.1 of Micromonospora sp. NPDC005163. Classification (NCBI taxonomy): domain Bacteria; kingdom Bacillati; phylum Actinomycetota; class Actinomycetes; order Micromonosporales; family Micromonosporaceae; genus Micromonospora; species Micromonospora sp. NPDC005163. Next base: position 118,860 of record NZ_JBSFYP010000004.1, on the reverse strand, counting down.
GGGTCCCGGACGTTGTCGGTGTAACCGGTGTTGAGCCGGACTTCGGTCACCGCGCCGATACCGTTGGCCCGGTCGTCGCAGGCGTACAGCGTGTAGCCGCTGCTGATGACGCCCCCGTGGGCGAATTTGATGTCGCCCATCTTGAGGGTCTGCTCCACCGCCCAGGCCGGCTGGCCGGCCACCAGGACCCCCACCACGGCGGCTGCCGCCACCACGGACACGCGCTTCACCGTTCTCGACGCTCTCATATCCACCTCCATGATTGCCCTGCGCCGATTGAACCACGTGCATGCATCGTCACGGAGTGGGTTATGTAGATGCGGCGATGGATGGCCAGGTCAAGTTCCCCGAGGGGTGTTCAGGTCCGTTCCCCTGAGCGGGGATCCTCGGTAGGCTGCACAGCCATGCCAGCCCCGGTCGCCCCCGATGCCCGGCGTCAACCGCCGCTGCTCACCCTGCTCTTCTGGGCCGGTGTGGGCCTAGCTCCGGTGGCGGCGCTGATCCTGCTGGTCGCCGACGGCAACGGCCCGCTGCGCTTCGCGGCGGTGCTCGCCATCCTGGCGGTGGTGCTGATCGGCCTGTCCATCGCGCTGCGGCCCGACGGTGAGGACGCCTCGGCGCGAGCCGATGAGCTGCTGGACGAAATCGAGGAACTCCGCCGGGAGCTGCGCGCCGAGATCGTCGCCGCCGCGCAGCGCGGTAACCAGGCGCTCGACCAGGCACACCGGGCCCAGGAGGGTGTCGTCGCCGTCCGCCGCCGCCTCGACGCCAGCGGCGCTGCGCTCGCCGGCGGCGTCCCCGCCGCCGCCGAACCGGCGGGCGCCGGCCGGGCCCGGGTATCGGCCGGCGAGCCGGTCGACGATGTCCCGGTCGCCCGCAGCCGCGTGCCGGTGCCCGGCGGCGTCCCGGCGGGCCGGGGTCGGGTGTCGCCCCCGGAGGACGCCGGTGCCCGGTGGGGTCGCCCCGAGCACGCGGACGATGATGAGCCGGCGTACCACCGGGAGGCCCCCGACGCCGGTGCCGAGCCGCCGGCCGCCGGGCTGTACGGCGCGGAACGACCGGCCGCCGGGTACGGCCCGGAACGGCCGGCCGCCGCCGGGTACGGCTCCGTGCCCCGCCCTCGTGAGCACGACCGCCCCGAGTCGGGGCGCCGTCCGGTCGGGGTGGTGCGGCACACCGAGACCGTGCACGTCACCACCCGGCACACCGTGGTGGACGGCGGCCCGGCCGAGCCGGGTGCGCGGTACGGCGGCGGGTACGCCGGGCAGTGGACCCCGCCGGCGCAGGAGTGGACCCGGGGCGGCGGCGCGGAGGAGCGTTCCCGGGGCGCGCAGCCCGCGACCCGGGGTGAGCCCGGCTGGACGGCCCGCCGCGACGAGCCGGAGTGGACCGATCCGCGCGACGCGTACCCCCAGCCCGACGAGTCCGGCTGGGGGGCCCGGCCGCAGCCCGTCGCGGACCGGTCGCAGCCGGATTCGTGGGCGGGCCCCGACGACCGCGGCTGGTCGGAGCAGCGGGAACCCGACCGGGCGACGGCCGCGGCGCAGCCCGGACCGGCTCTGCGGGCCGACGACACCGGTGAGTACTGGTCGCAGCTGCGGGCCGGTGACCGGTGGGCCGCCGTTCGGGACGACGAGAACGGCCGTGAGTTGCGGGTCGGGGAGCGCCGGGCCGAGGTGCACGCCGACGCCACGGGCGCCGAGTACCGGGTGGCCGACAGCTGGGCCTCCGTCCGGCACGAGGAGCCCCGCCGCCACGAGGAGTCCCGCCGGCACGAGGACGCGCGCCACTACGACGAGCCGCGCCGGTACGACGAGCGCGAGCCGTACCAGCGGGACGAGCCGGCGCGCCAGCACGACCGCGACGGCGGTTGGCGGGACGAGCCGGCGGACCGGCCGGCGCTGCCGGTGGGCGGCGTGCCGGTGCCGGACGAGTGGCGCCCGCCGCGCCAGCGGGGCCACCAGGCGGAGCCCGCGCCGGAGCGGGCCGGCCGACGCCGGGTCGACGAGCGGTACGGCTACCCGCCGCAGGACGACGTGCCGCGCGCCGGGGGCGCCCCGGCCACCGACCGCTGGCGCTGACCGGTCACTTGTCGATGTCGCCGACCACGAAGAACATCGAGCCGAGGATGGCGATCAGGTCCGGCACCAGGCAACCGGGCAGCAGGGTGGACAGTGCCTGCACGTTGGCGTACGACGCGGTGCGCAGCTTCAACCGCCAGGGCGTCTTCTCACCCCGGGACACCAGGTAGTAGCCGTTGATGCCGAGCGGGTTCTCGGTCCAGGCGTAGGTGTGCCCCTCCGGCGCCTTGAGCACCTTCGGGAGGCGGGTGTTGATCGGCCCGGTCAGCCGGTCCACCCGGTCCAGGCACTGCTCGGCGAGGTCCAGCGAGGCGTACACCTGGTCGAGCAGCACCTCGAAACGGGCGTGGCAGTCACCGGCGGTGCGGGTGACCACCGGCACGTCCAGCTGGTCGTAGGCCAGGTAGGGATCGTCACGGCGTAGGTCCAGGTCGAGCCCGGACGCCCGGGCCACCGGCCCGGACGCGCCGAACGCGGCGGCGTCCGCGGCGGAGAGCACGCCCACGCCCACCGTCCGGGCCAGGAAGATCTCGTTGCGCCGGATCAGGTGGTCCAGGTCGGGGAGCCGCCGGCGTACCTCGCCGATCGCCGCGCGGGCCCGGCCGGTCCAGCCGTACGGCACCTCCTCCTTGAGGCCGCCCACCCGGTTGAACATGTAGTGGATCCGCCCGCCGGAGACCTCCTCCATCACCGCCTGGATGGTCTCCCGCTCCCGGAAGGCGTAGAAGACCGGCGTGATCGCGCCGATCTCCAGCGGGTAGGAGCCGAGGAACATCAGGTGGTTGAGCACCCGGTTCAGCTCGGCCAGTGCCATCCGCAGCCAGGTGGCCCGCTCGGGCACCTCCATGCCCATCAGCCGCTCCACCGCGAGCACGACACCCAGCTCGTTGGAGAACGCCGAGAGCCAGTCGTGCCGGTTGGCCAGCACGATGATTTGCCGGTAGTCGCGTACCTCGAAGAGCTTTTCCGCCCCCCGGTGCATGTAGCCGATGATCGGTTCGCAGGCGATCACCCGCTCGCCGTCGAGTACCAGCTTCAGCCGCAGCACGCCGTGGGTGGAGGGGTGCTGCGGGCCGATGTTCAGCACCATGTCGGTGCCGAGCTGCTGATCGCCGGTGCCGGCGACCAGGCCGGCCCCGGTGCCGACGGTCAGTTCACGGAGGTCCCCGGCGTCGGTGGTCATGCCCGTCATCGTGCCACGGCCGGACCGAGCGGGATGCCGACCGGTTGGCGCAGCCACCAGTGCCCGCCGAGCCCGGCCGGGTCAGTCAGCTCGGCCACCGCCGACGCGGCGGCCAGCGCCCGCACGTACCCCGCCGGGTCGGTGCCGGCCAGGCTCAGCGGCGGTCGGCCGCCGTCGGCCCCGAGCGCCCGCAGCGCCTCCCGCTGCGAGACCAGGGAGTACGCACACCGAGCGACCGCCGCACCGGCGGAGGCGACCGAGTCCATGGCCACGTGCGCGGTCACATCACTCGAACCGTCCGGCACCGGAGGCACCTGCCGCCCGGCCCGGTACCCGGTCAACGTCCCGTCGACCGGCCGGCTCTCCCGCAGATGTCCGTAGTCCACGGCCAGCGCCATCCCCCGCTCGATCCTGCTCACCGCGTCCGCCCACGCCTCGTCCCGCGTCCTTCCGATTTCTGCCCGGAAACCCGACTCGCTCGCGCTGGTCGCGTCCGTCCAGGTCGTGAGCCAATCAAGATCATCGAGGCTGACCAGTTCGCCAACAGTTTCCGAACCGCTCTCGGGATCGACCAACACATATCGCCAGCCATCTGTCGTGTGCACCGCCACGTCCAGCGGAACGTTGTCCAACCACTCGGTTGCCAGCAGCAACCCATTGATCCCAGCAGGAATCTCAGACACCCACCCGATCTCCTCCGGTAGGTGCTCGGGACGGGGCGCCAACTCGACTGCCGTGAACCGCACGCGTTCCGCGAGCGACGGACGAACGGCGACCGCCGACGGCTCGTCCCCAGAGGGACGGACGGCGGCCGTGGGAGTCAGGGTTTCCGGGGAGCCCGCCTGCGGAGGGATCAAGCCTGACCGCCCGGAGCGGGTGGGCTCCCCGGAAACCCCCACCGCGAGCCCGACGGCGTCCCCGGCTGAGACGAGCCTGAGCAGGGTAAGAAGCAGTTCGCCCCGCCCGGCGCCCACGTCGACCACGGAGAGGCGGGAAGGGTGGCCCAGGGCTGTGTCCACCTCTGCGATCAGGCGTAGCAGTGCGCTGGCGAACGCCGGGGAGGCGTGCACGCTGGTTCGGAAGTGATCGGCCGGCCCGGTGCCAGCGACGAAGAAGCCGTCCGGCCCGTAGAGGGCCTGGCTCATCGCGTCCCGCCACAGCATCGACATCAGCTCAGTCCGGGTTCGGGGTGCGTCACCGTGCCGACCCTACGGTCACCTGGCGGATCGACCCGCGCACCCGGCCGAGTGCCGGACAGGAACTGCCGGTGTCCCGGCAGGAGTCAGGGCCGCCGTTCGCGGCTCATGCCTGGAAGTAGTGCCCTTCGTTCAGGTCGGCGATCAGGCGGGGGTGGGAGGGGGTCCAGTCCAGCAGTTCGCGCGTGATCGCGGACGACGTCGGATTGTCCAGCTGCACGAACGAGCCGAGGAAGCCGAAGTGGTCGTTCGCCTCATCGGCGCTGATGCTTCGGACCGGGATGTCGAGGTTGCGGCCGATGGCAGCGGCGATCTGCTGGAAGGGGACTCCCTCGTCGGCGGCTCCGTGCAGGCGCGCACCGGCCGGGGCCCTTTCGAGGGCGAGCCGGTAGAGCTCGGCCGCGTCGAGCGTGTGCACGGCCGGCCACCGGTTGGCGCCCTCGCCGACATATGCGGCGTACCCGTTCTGCCGGGCGGCCGCGATGATGGCGGTGATGAAGCCGTAGTGGTCGAGCGAGCTGTGCACGGTGGGCGCGAGCCGGACGATGGAGGAGCGCACACCGCGGGAGGCAAGATTGGCTACGAAGTTCTCCGCGTCGATCCGGTAGCCGCCGCTCGGGAAGGTGTCGCGTTCGGTGCCGGGGCGGCCGACGATGCCGCCCATCGCGAGCATGGCCGTTCCGGTCGTGCCGACGAGGGGTTTGCCGGAGCCATCCAAGCCGTCGGCGAGTGCCTTGAGGGCGTCCAGATCGGCCGCGGCGGCACCGGCCAGGTCGCCGTTGATCATGAGGTCGTGGCGGAACGCCAGGTGGATCACCCCGTCGGAGGCCGCCGCCTCTTCCCGAAGCACGTCGAGGTCGGACAGGTCGCCGCGGCGTGCCTGGGCGCCGAGCTTCTCGATCGTGGCGGCGGACGCGTCTGAGCGTGCCAGGCCGACGACGTCGTGTCCGGCGGAGAGCAGTTCCGGCACGACCGCAGAGCCGAGATGGCCGGAGGCACCTGTGACGAATACGCGCATGGTGGTTCCTTCGTGTGAGTACCGATGTCACTTGGCGACATCACCGTAGCTCGCGATGTCACCGCGCGACATCCCTCGGACGAAATAATGTCGCGGTGTGACATCGGATACCATCGCCACATGGCCCGCTGGCAACCGGACGCGCGCGGCCGCCTGGAGGCGGCCGCCTTCGAGCTGTTTCGTGAACGCGGGTTCGAGCAGACGACGGTCGCCGACATCGCCGCCCGCGCCGGCCTCGACAAACGCACCTTCTACCGGCTCTTCGGCGACAAGCGCGAGGCGCTCTTCAGCGGCGGCGGGCACCTGGAGGAGGTCCTGGTCAAGGCGGTGGCCGAGACGGACGCCGCCCCTTTCGAGGCGGTCGTCGTCGCCTTCCGTCGGGTGGCGGAGGAAATCTTCGCCGACCGCCTTGAGCTGGTCCGGGTGCGCCAGTCCATCATTGCGAGCAGCCCCGAGCTCCAGGAGCGTGAGCTGCGCAAAGGGACCTCAATGGTGGCCGCGGTCATTACCGCGCTGCGTGCCAAGGGCCTCGGCGAGACTACGGCCACCCTGGCCACCGAGTCGGGTGTCACAGTCTTCCGGGTTGCGTACGCCCGTTGGGTCGCGCCCGACAGCGACGCCCCGCTCACCGACCTGATCGCCGAGGTGGCCACCGAGCTGCGCGCGATCACGTCGGCCCCGGGGCCATGCCCCGACCGTGGTCGGCCGTGACCTCCACCCCGCTGCCCGGGTGATGCACCCCGCCGCTGGTCCCGCACCGGTTGGGAAGGGCCCTTGAGGCGTTAACAAGGGGCCCATTCTTCGGTGGTGAACGTTTTCACACATCCTGTTTCGGCTCTGTGACGCGGGCGCATACTTGCGATCGACCGGTACCCCTTCTCGAGGACTGGATCGTCGTCATGAGCGCACCGCTGCGCCCGCGTCCGGCCGCCCCTCACGGGCCCGCCGTTCTCGGTGCTCCCCCCGCCACCTCCCGTCTGCTCACCGTCGGTGTCGTTGGCGCCGGCCGGGTCGGTGCCGTGCTGGGCGCCGCACTCGCCGCCGCCGGCCACCGGGTGGTCGCCGTCACCGGCGGCTCCGGAGCCAGCCGTGCCCGGCTCGCCCTGCTGCTGCCGGAGGTGCCCCGCCGCCCGGTTTCCGCTGTCGCCCACGCCGCCACCGACCTGCTGCTGCTCGCGGTGCCGGACGACGCGCTGGCCGGTGTGGTGGCCGACCTCGCCGACCGGGGCGCACTGCGCCCGGGCCAGATCGTCGCGCACACCTCCGGCGCCCACGGGCTGGCCGTGCTGGCGCCGGCCGTCGCGGTGGGCGCCCGGCCGCTCGCCCTGCACCCGGCGATGACCTTCACCGGTACGCCGGACGACCTGACCCGGCTGGCCGGCATCTCGTACGGGGTGACCGCTCCGGCGGAGTTGCGCCCCCTGGCCGCCCGACTGGTCGCCGACCTCGGCGGAGTGCCCGAGTGGGTGGGCGAGGCCGACCGCCCGCTGTACCACGCCGCGCTGGCCCACGGCGCGAACCACCTGGTGACCCTGGTGAACGAGGCCACCGACCGGCTGCGCGACGCCGGGGTGGCCCGGCCGGAGAAGGTGCTCGCCCCGTTGCTGCGGGCGGCCCTGGAGAACGCGCTGCGGCTCGGCGACGACGCGCTCACCGGCCCGGTCTCGCGTGGCGACGCGGGCACGGTCCAGCGGCACCTGGCCCGGTTGGCCGCGACCGCCCCGGAGTCCGTTCCCGCGTACCTGGCGCTGGCCCGGCGTACCGCCGACCGGGCGATCGCCGCCGGCCGGCTGCGGCCGGTGGACGCGCAGTCGCTGCTCGGCGTGCTCGCCGACACCACCCGGCAGGTGAACGCGTGAGCGCGAGGAGTGAGCCGATCTTGCGAGCCTCGCAGTGCTGGACGGAGGTGACGCGATGACGCAGCTTGTGCACACCCGCGCCGACCTGGCCGAGGCTCGTGCCGGGCTGAAGGGCACGGTCGGTGTGGTGATGACCATGGGTGCCCTGCACTCCGGGCATGAGACGCTGCTGCGCGCGGCGCGGGACCGGGCCGACCACGTGCTGGTGACGATCTTCGTGAACCCGTTGCAGTTCGGGCCGAACGAGGACTTCGACCGCTATCCGCGGACCCTGGACGCGGACCTCGAGGTGTGCCGTCGGGCCGGCGCCGACGTGGTCTTCGTCCCGTCGGTGGCCGAGATGCACCCGGACGGCCAGCCCCGGGTGCGGCTCGACCCGGGCCCGCTCGGCGAGGAGTTGGAGGGAGCGAGCCGGCCCGGCTTCTTCCACGGGGTGCTCACCGTGGTGCTGAAGCTGTTCCAGCTCACCCAGCCGGACCTGGCGTTCTTCGGAGAGAAGGACTACCAGCAGCTCACCCTGGTCCGGCGGATGGCCCGGGATCTGGACGTGCCGGTCGAGGTGGTCGGTGTGCCGACCGTCCGGGAGCCGGACGGGTTGGCGCTGTCCAGCCGTAACCGCTACCTGAGCGGGCCCGAGCGCGCCGCCGCGCTGAGCCTGTCCGCCGCGCTGCGGGCCGGTGCCCAGGCCGCCGATGCCGGTCTGGACGCGGGGGCGGTGCTGACCGCCGCGCACGCCGCGTTCGGCGCCGGTACGCCGGGTGCCCGGCTCGACTACCTGGTGCTCACCGATCCGGAGCTGGAGCCGGGGCCGGTGTCCGGGCCGGCGCGGCTGGTGATCGCCGCGTGGGTGGGCGCCACGCGGTTGATCGACAACGCGGCCATCCACCTCGCTCCCCGCCCCTGACCCGGCCGCACCCTCCACCACTTTCGCGAAAGGCCATCCCGATGCTGCGGACCATGCTCAAGTCGAAGATCCACCGCGCCACGGTGACCCAGGCCGACCTGCACTACGTCGGTTCGGTGACGGTGGACGAGGATCTGCTCGACGCCGCCGAACTGCTCCCCGGCGAGCAGGTGGCGATCGTGGACATCACCAACGGTGCCCGGCTGGAGACGTACGTCATCCCGGGCGAGCGGGGCAGTGGCGTGATCGGCATCAACGGCGCGGCCGCGCACCTGGTGCACCCTGGTGACCTGGTCATCCTGATCTCGTACGGGCAGATGGACGACGCCGAGGCCCGGTCGTACCGGCCGCGGGTGGTGCACGTGGACGCCGACAACCGGGTGGTCGAGCTGGGCGCCGATCCGGCTGCGGCGGCTCCGGGCACGGCCGGCGACCCGGTGCCGAGCCCGCTGGCCGTGGCCAGCGTCTGATCCGCGCGGCGATTCCGGTCTGTCACCGGAAGGTCATTTCCGGTTACCCTTGTCACGCCGTCGGAAGCTGGTCGGTGGCTGGGGGAGGCCGCGATGCGCCGTGCGATGACGACCCTGCTCGCCGCCGCCGCCACGGCAGTTCTGCTGGTCGGCTGCGCCGGAGACGGCGGCCTGGACGATGATCTGACCGATGACTGGGCGGCCCTGCCGCCAGCGGCGGCGCTCACCCCGGTCGCCGGGGTGTGTCAGGCCGCCGACTTCACCGACGTGGTCACCCTGGCCAGCTACCAGCCGATGGACTGCGCCGGCCCGCACCGGTTGGAGACCGTGCACGTCGGCGCTTTTCCGGTCGAGCGGGCCACCGCCCCGGCCGGTGGCTCGGCGGAGCTGCGTGGCGCGTTCGCCGACTGCGACACCCGGGCCACCGGGTATGTGGGCGACGACTGGCGGGCGGGCCGGCTGCGGCTGTCGGTGGCGCTGCCCTCGGCGCCGGGCTGGGCGGCCGGATCCCGCTGGTACCGGTGCGACCTCAGCGAGCTGACCACGGTGGAGGCGGCGGCCACGGTGGTGGTCCGGTCGGGCAGCCTGCGGGACGCGTTGAAGGGGCCCTCCGGGCTGCGGCTGGGCTGTCAGCAGACCCGCGGCGGGGCCGGCCGGGGCGTGCAGACGCTGATCCCGGTGGAGTGCGGCGCTCGGCACGACGCCGAGTTCGTCGGGGTCTGGCGAGCGCCGGACCGGCCGTACCCGACCCGGGATGCCGACTGGGCTCCGCTCTACACGGGTTGTCGCAGCGTCCTCGGCCGGTATGTGGGGGTGCCGGACGACGCCGAGCTGCGGTTCCGCAGCGGAGTGGTCGTTCGCCCGCCGGGTGCGGGGCGCTGGCGGGTCGGTGACCGGGGGGTCCGCTGCTACCTGTGGCTCAGCGACCGTACGGTGACCGCCTCGCTGCGGAGCGCGGGCCCGGCGGGGCTGCCGGTCCGGACGAAGTGACCATGGCCCACCGGTCTGCGCGGCGCGGTGGGTGCGGGACGGGGTAGCCCATACCACTCGTCCCGCCCCCGGCGCCCCGGACGAGGACGGTTCGGGTTGACTGGGGGGATGGACCTTCCGACCGTCGACCTGCCGGCCCTGCCCCCGTTGCTGGCCGCGCCCGCGCCAGGCTGGGTGGAGACCACCGACGTGATCGTGGTGGGTTCCGGGGTCGCCGGGTTGACCGCGGCGCTGCACCTGCGCGAGGCGGGCCTGCACGTCACGGTGGTCACCAAGGTCAATATCGATGACGGCTCGACCCGGTGGGCGCAGGGCGGCATCGCGGCGGTCCTCGATCCGCGGGACACTCCGGCGGCGCACGCCTCGGACACCGAGGTCGCCGGCGTCGGGCTCTGCGACCCGGCGGCTGTCCAGGTGCTGGTCGAGGAGGGCCCGGTCCGACTGCGGGAGCTGATCCGGATCGGCGCCGAGTTCGACCGCCACCCGGACGGCTCGTTGATGCTGACCCGTGAGGGCGGGCACCGGGCGGACCGGATCGTGCACGCCGGCGGGGACGCCACCGGGGCCGAGGTGCAGCGGGCGCTGCACGCGGCGGTTCAGCGGGACCCGTGGATCCGGTTGGTCGAGCACGCCCTGGTGCTGGACCTGCTGCGCGCTCCCGGCGACGGCCCGGACGGGCTCGGCCGGGCCTGCGGGATCACCCTGCATGTGCTCGGCGAGGGCAGCGAGGACGGCGTCGGAGCGCTGCTGGCCCGGGCGGTGGTGCTGGCCACCGGCGGGATGGGCCAGATCTTCGCGGCCACCACCAACCCGGCGGTCTCCACCGGGGACGGGGTGGCGCTGGCGATGCGGGCGGGCGCGGCGGTGACCGACGTGGAGTTCGTCCAGTTCCATCCGACCGCCCTCATGACGCCGCCCGGTGCCGGTGTGCCCGGCGCCGGGCACGCGCAGCAGCCGCTGGTTTCCGAGGCGCTGCGCGGCGAGGGCGCGTACCTGGTGGACGGGGACGGCAAGCGGTTCATGGTGGGCCAGCACGAGCTGGCCGAGCTGGCTCCCCGGGACGTCGTGGCCAAGGGCATCCACCGGGTGCTGCTCGCCACCGGCGCGGACCACGTCTTCCTCGACGCCCGGCACCTGGGCGGGGAGTTCCTGGCCGGGCGGTTCCCGACCATCGTGGCGTCCTGCCTGGCGATCGGTGTCGACCCGGCCACGGACCTGATCCCGGTCGCCCCGGCCGCGCACTACGCCTCCGGCGGTGTCCGCACCGATCTGTTCGGCCGCACCTCGATTCCCGGCCTGTACGCGTGCGGCGAGGTCGCCTGCACGGGCGTGCACGGCGCGAACCGCCTGGCCAGCAATTCGCTGTTGGAGGGTCTGGTCTTCTCCCGGCGGATCGCCGACGACATCGCGGCGGGCCTGCCCGAGCAGGTCCGACCGGCGGACACCGGCGCGTGGCGCGGTGGTGCGGGCTGGGTGCTGCCGGCCGAGGCGACGCCGGCCCTGCAACGGGCGATGACCCGGGGCGCCGGGGTGCTCCGTTCGGCTGCCACGCTGGCCGAGACGGCCGGGACGCTGACCGAGATGGGCACCGCCCGAGGTCGGCCGCGGACGGCCGACTGGGAGGCGACGAACCTGCTCACCGTGGCGTCGACGTTGGTGGCCGCAGCGTACGCGCGCGGTGAGACCCGGGGTTGCCACTGGCGGGAGGACTTCCCGACGGCCGACGAGCGGTGGTTGGGCCACCTGGTCGGGTCGGTCGGGGCGCAGGGTCGGTTGACGCAGCAGTGGGAGGGACGGCAACAGTGAGCGCGAGGAGTGAGCCGGTGTTGCGAGCCCCGCAGTCGCGAACGGAGATGGCCCAGTGAGCGCGAGGAGTGAGCCGGTGTTGCGAGCCCCGCAGTCGCGAACGGAGATGGCATTGACGGAGTCGACGCAGCGGGCGTTGCGGGCGGGCGGCCTGGACCCGGCGCAGGTGCGGACGGTGATCGAGACCGCGCTGGTCGAGGATCTGGGGCCGGACTTCCTCGACGTCACCAGCGTGGCCACCATCCCGGCGGAGCAGACCGACACCGCCGATCTGGTGGCCCGCGCGGACGGCGTGGTGGCCGGGCTGAGCGTGGCCGCCGCCGTGTTCGAGCTGGTCGGCGAGGTGACCGGCTTCGGCCGTACCGTCGAGGTGTCGCAGGTGGCCTGCGACGGCGAGCGGGTGGCCCGCGGCGATGTGCTGGCGACGGTGACCGGGCCGACCCGGCTGCTGCTCACCGCCGAGCGGACGGCGCTCAACCTGCTCTGCCGGATGTCCGGGGTGGCCACCCACACCCGTGCCTGGGCGGACGCGCTGGCCGGCACGAAGGCGATGGTGCTGGACACCCGCAAGACCACGCCGGGCCTGCGGGCGCTGGAGAAGTACGCGGTGCGGGCGGGCGGCGGCACCAACAAGCGGATGGGCCTCTATGACGTGGCCATGATCAAGGACAACCACAAGCTCGCGGCCGGGGGCATCACCGCGGCGTACCGGCGGGTCCGGGAGGCGTTCCCGGAGGTGCCGGTGCAGGTCGAGGTGACCACGGTCGACGAGGCGCTGGAGGCGGTGGACGCCGGCGCGGACTTCCTGCTCTGCGACAACATGACTCCGGAGACGCTGGCCGAGGCGGTGGCCGCGGTGGGTGACCGGGCGGAGCTGGAGGCGACCGGCGGGCTCACCCTGGAGGTGGCCGGCCGGTACGCGGCCACCGGCGTGGACTTCCTCTCGGTGGGCGCGCTGACCCACTCGTCGCCCATCCTGGACATCGCGATGGACCTGCGGATCGAATGACGGGTACGCGGCCGGCGGCGGGCCGGGCCTCAGACGGTGGTCAGTGAGGTGGCGGCCAGATTGAAGATCACCCGGTTCTCGGTGTCCTGCCGGCCGTCGAGCCCGTACTTGGCCCGGAAGAGCTCCAGCACCCGGTTGTAGATCGCGGGCGCCAGCTCGTCCGCCTCGCCGATGGCGAAGACCTCGCCCGCCACCTCGGGCCGGTCCAGCACCACACTCAGCCCGGCCAGCCCGTGTCGGGCGACGTTGCGCACCAGGTCGGTGCCGGCGATGTACCAGTCGCCGTCGGAGCGTACGTAGAGCGCCTCGCAGGTCTCCACGTCCCGTCCGGCCTGGCGTAGGCAGAGCCGCAGGCTGAGGCAGGCCTCCAGGTCCTCCAGGGGCGCGGTCTCCCACAGCTCGGCGAACCGGTCGTCGACGAACTCGCCCAGCGGGGTGGAGACGAACGCCTCGATCTGCTGGGTGTCGAAGGTGCTGCCCTGCACCGGGAAGAACGAGATGAACGCCTTGCCGTCCCAGCGGTACATCTGCACGGAAGGGGCGGCGCTGTAGACCCGGACCTGGAGCCGGGCCCGGGCCGCCTCCGGCAGCTCCTCGCGGAGCCGGGCCAGGTGCCACAGGTTGTTGAGGATGGCCACCGAGGCGTCCCGCCGGCGCAGCTCCTCGCCGCGCAGCCGGACCGCCGGTGAGTCCGGGTCCAGCAGCAGCACCTTGACGGTGGCGCCGTTGGCGAGCGCGGAGCGCAGCGCGGCCACGAACCGGGTCGCGTACGGGCCCTCGAGCATGCTGGTCCAGGTCTCCAGGATGGCCACGGTCTCCCGGCACTGGGCGACCCGTTCGATCAGCGCATCCCGGTCCAGCCGGGGATGCTCGATGATGCTGACCGTCTGGAGTTCGCGGAAGAGCGGGTTGAGCACCACGTAGGTCAGCAGCGTCATGATCAGCGCGGCGCCGATGTTGAGGTAGAGGTCCCCGGCGAAGCTGCCGGTCTCCCGTCGGGACGCCTGCCACGCCTGCACGATCATCCAGATCGCGCCGCCGGCCAGCGCGACCAGCACCAGCACGTGCCGCCGGCGCCGGCGCAGGGTGTTGCGCCCGCGCACCCACCACGTCCCCGACATGTCCGCTCCCCGTCCGGCCGCGCCGTGGATCGACCTATGTTCATGTCGTGATGGGACCAGGATACGGTCCGCCGGCCGGTCCGCGCCCGTCCGTACGGTCGTTGTCTAGGCTTCGTGCGTGCTGCTCTGCATCGACATCGGAAACACCAACACCGTGCTGGCGACCTTCGACGGCGACAAGCTGGTGCATTCCTGGCGGATCAAGACCGATGCCCGCTCGACGGCGGACGAGCTGGGCCTGATGTTCCGGGGCCTGCTCGCCGGGGACAACGTCGAGATCACCGGCGTGGCCGCCTGCTCCACGGTGCCGGCCGCGCTGCGCTCGCTGCGCACCATGCTCGGCCGCTACTACGCCGACCTGCCCAGCGTGATCGTCGAGCCCGGTGTGCGGACCGGGGTTCAGCTGGCGATCGACAACCCGAAGGAGGTGGGTGCCGACCGGGTGGTGAACACGCTGGCCGCGTACACGCTCTACGGCGGGCCGTCGATCGTGGTGGACTTTGGCACCACCACCAACTTCGACGTGATCAGCGGTCGTGGCGAGTTCCTCGGCGGGGCGTTCGCCCCGGGCATCGAGATCTCCTTCGACGCGCTGGCCGCCAGGGCCGCCCAGCTGCGCAAGGTCGAGGCCACCAAGCCCCGCTCGGTGATCGGCAAGAACACCGTGGAGTGCCTCCAGTCCGGCCTGTACTTCGGCTTCGCCGGGCAGGTGGACCGGATCGTCGAGCGGATGACCGAGGAGCTGGGCGAGGTGAAGGCGGTGATCGCCACCGGCGGCCTCGCCGCGCTGGTGATCAACGAATGCCACAGCATCACCCACCACGAGCCGATGATCACGTTGATCGGGCTGCGGATGGTCTACGACCGGAACCTGTGACTCCGGTGGGGGTTCAGCGCCGTCGGGCGCGGAAGACCACGGTCCGGTACGGCAGCTCGACGCTCTCCCGTCCGGCCAGGTCCGGATGGCCGGCGAGTAGCTGCCGCAGCTCCCGGTCGACGGTCGCCCGCTGCTGGCGATCCGCCGTCAGGTAGTGGGAGCGGGTGTGACTCATCCCGACCACTTCGTCGGGGGTGAGGGTGGTGTGGTGCTCGAACACGCCCAGCTCCACCGCGTCGAAGGCCGGGCCGAGGTCGGTCACCGACTCGGTCAGGTCGGTGGTGTGGTCGCCCATGTGGGCGATCCGGCCCAGCTCGGCCACCCAGTCGACGCGATCGTCCCGGGTGTTCCAGATCGGGGCGAACGTCCCGCCCGGCCGCAGCACGCGGGCGACCTCGGCGTGCGCGCGCTCCTTGTCGAACCAGTGGTAGGCCTGGCCGACCACCACCGCGTCGGCGCTGCCGTCCGGTAGCGGCATCGACTCGGCGCTGCCGGCCAGGGCCGTGACGTCGGGGGTGGCGGAGTCCAGTTGGGCCCGCATGCCGGGGTCGGGCTCCACCGGCAGCACCCGGTGGCCGAGTGCCCGTACGACCCTGGTCAGGATGCCGGTGCCGGCCCCGAGGTCGACGACCTGCGCGGCGTCGCTCAGCCCGTCGAGCGCCCAGCGCACCGCCTCTACGGGATAGCTGGGACGAAACCGGTCATAGTCGCTGGCCGCGGCACCGAAGGACAGGGCGTGAGTGTGATCGACCATGAGGCGCAGGTTATCCGGTAACGACCCCCAGGAGGCTTGAGTACGCTCGGGCCTGACCCCCCGTATCTCCGTGACGAGGAAGCGTGCCGTGAGCGAGCAGAACGCCGTGCCAGTGGACCCCGCCGACGACCTTCCCGAGCAGATGAAGGTCCGCCGGGAGAAGCGGGACCGGATGATCGCCGACGGCATCGAGGCCTACCCCGTCGGATTCCCGCGTACCGCCACCCTGTCGGAGGTCCGTGGGCGCTACGCCGACCTGCCCACCGACACCGCCACCGGCGACCAGGTCTCGGTAACCGGACGGGTGATCTTCGTACGCAACACGGGCAAGCTCTGCTTCGCGACGCTGCGCGACGGCGACGGCACCGAGTTGCAGGCGATGCTCTCGCTTGACCGGGTCGGGCCGGAGCGGCTGGAGGCCTGGAAGCGGCTGGTCGACCTCGGCGACCACGTCGGTGTCGCCGGCGAGGTGATCACCAGTCGCCGCGGTGAGCTGTCGGTGCTGGCCGACCGTTGGGACATGACCGCCAAGGCGCTGCGGCCGTTGCCAGTGGCGCACAAGCCCCTCTCCGAGGAGGCACGGGTCCGGCAGCGCTACGTCGACCTGATCGTCCGGCCGCAGGCCCGGCAGATGGTCCGTACCCGGGCCGCGGCGGTGCGCAGCATCCGCGATTCGTTGCATGGGCAGGGTTTCATCGAGGTGGAAACTCCGATGTTGCAACTGCTGCACGGCGGCGCGGCGGCCCGACCGTTCGTGACCCACAGCAATGCGTTGAACACCGACCTGTATCTGCGAATCGCTCCGGAACTGTTTCTCAAGCGCGCGGTGGTCGGCGGTGTCGACCGTGTCTTCGAGATCAACCGCAACTTCCGTAATGAGGGTGTCGACTCTTCGCACTCACCGGAGTTCGCGATGCTGGAGACGTACGAGGCGTACGGCGACTACGACACGATGGCCGAGTTGACCCGCAATCTCGTGCAACAGGCGGCGGTCGCGGTCAGCGGCTCGACCGTGGTGACCCACGCCGACGGTCGGGAGTTCGACCTGGGCGGTGAGTGGCGGTCGGTGACCCTGTTCGGCGTGCTTTCCGAGGCGCTTGGCGAGGAGGTCACGGTCCGCACCGAACGGTCCCGCCTCGTGGAGTACGCGGAGAAGGTGGGATTGGCCGTGGACCCGAAGTGGGGCCCGGGCAAGCTGGCCGAGGAACTGTTCGAGGAGCTGGTCGTCCCCGGCCTGGAGGCGCCCACCTTCATCCGGGACTACCCGGAGGAGACCAGCCCGCTCACCCGTGCGCACCGCAGCGAGCCGGGGCTGGCCGAGAAGTGGGACCTCTACGTGCTCGGGTTCGAGCTGGGCACCGCGTACTCGGAGCTGGTCGACCCGGTGGTGCAGCGGGAGCGGCTGGTGGCCCAGGCGCAGCTCGCCGCCCGTGGCGACGACGAGGCGATGCGTCTCGACGAGGACTTTCTCCGGGCGATGGAGTACGGAATGCCGCCGGCCGGCGGTATGGGAATGGGAATCGACCGGCTGTTGATGGCCCTGACCGGGCTCGGAATTCGGGAAACCATCCTCTTCCCGTTGGTCCGCCCGGAGTAGTCCGGCTCGCCTCGCGCCGCGTCGATACCGCATCCTATTGACGGGGCGCGCGGCGCGGGGGTTATTGTGCTCTCGTTAGCAGGAGCACCCTGCTCGAAAGGAATGTGGGACGTGGCCAAGCAGATCATTCACAAGCTGGTCGATGACCTGGACGGCGGGGACGCGGACGAGACTGTCAAGTTCGCCCTCGACGGCGTTCAGTACGAGATCGACCTGTCGAGTTCCAACGCCGCGAAATTGCGCGACGTATTCGCTCCCTACGTGGGCGCCGGCACCAAGGTGGGCCGGGGCGGCGTGGTGATCGGAGGACGGGCCGCCCGCGGCCGGGGCGGCGCGACCGCCGACCGGGAGCAGAACAAGGCGATCCGGGAGTGGGCCAAGAAGGCCGGCAAGGACATCTCGGACCGGGGGCGCATCCCGCAGGAGATCGTCGACGAGTACCACGCGAAGCGCTGATCCTCAGCAGTCTGGTGGCCAGCGGCCGCCGCAGGGCGACACCGACGCCGGGCCGGAGCATTCTCCGGGCCGGCGTCGCCGTATTCCCGTCAGGCGCGGGGCCGGAGGCCGGAGGCCGAGCCAGGGTCGGGAAGCATTCCCACGCGACCGACGTTGTCCACAACCGGTGGAGCAGTTGTCCACAGCCTGTGGAAAACCCTCCCCAGGGTCGGGCGCAGCGTTCGTCGCCAGCGCCGGCCCCCTCCCCGGAGCTCTCCGGAGCCGGGAGAGGGCTTCCGTCGCGCCGGTCGGATTTCGCTCTGCGCGTAGCGACAGGGGTACCGGAACACCTCCTGAGCGCGGACGGTTGTGCAAAACGACGTGGAACCGACCCGTACCCGAGACACACGACCTCAGCTGAGTCGGTCAGCGACGATAGAGTAAGGAGGCACGGACGCCCGTCCCGGACGTTCGTGCACCGGCCCCGCCAAGATCTTGACCATCAAGGCGCACGGCACGTGAGGAGCACGAGGGCATGTTCGAGCGGTTCACCGACCGAGCGCGACGGGTTGTCGTCCTGGCCCAAGAAGAGGCCCGGATGCTCAACCACAACTACATCGGTACGGAACACATCCTGCTGGGCCTGATCCACGAAGGTGAAGGCGTCGCGGCAAAGGCCCTGGAGAGCCTCGGCATCTCCCTGGAGGGCGTCCGCCAGCAGGTCGAGGAGATCATCGGCCAGGGTCAGCAGGCGCCGAGCGGGCACATCCCGTTCACGCCGCGGGCCAAGAAGGTGCTGGAGCTGTCGCTGCGCGAGGCGCTGCAGCTCGGCCACAACTACATCGGCACGGAGCACATCCTGCTCGGTCTGATCCGCGAGGGTGAGGGCGTCGCCGCCCAGGTGCTGGTCAAGCTCGGCGCCGACCTCAACCGGGTCCGCCAGCAGGTGATCCAGCTGCTCTCCGGCTACCAGGGCAAGGAGCCGGCCGCGGCGGGCGCCGCGCCGGGTGAGGCCGCGCCGTCGACCAGCCTGGTGCTGGACCAGTTCGGCCGCAACCTGACCCAGGCCGCCCGTGAGGGCAAGCTCGACCCGGTCATCGGGCGCGAGAAGGAAATCGAGCGGGTCATGCAGGTGCTCTCCCGCCGTACCAAGAACAACCCGGTCCTGATCGGTGAGCCCGGCGTCGGTAAGACCGCCGTGGTGGAGGGCCTGTCCCAGAAGATCATCAAGGGCGAGGTGCCCGAGACGCTCAAGGACAAGCAGCTCTACACGCTCGACCTCGGTGCGCTGGTCGCCGGTTCCCGTTACCGCGGTGACTTCGAGGAGCGCCTCAAGAAGGTGCTCAAGGAGATCCGCACCCGCGGCGACATCATCCTGTTCATCGACGAGATCCACACCCTGGTGGGTGCGGGTGCCGCCGAGGGCGCGATCGACGCGGCGAGCATCCTCAAGCCGATGCTGGCCCGCGGTGAGCTGCAGACGATCGGTGCCACCACGCTCGACGAGTACCGCAAGCACCTGGAGAAGGACGCCGCGCTCGAGCGCCGGTTCCAGCCGATCCAGGTGGGTGAGCCGTCGCTGGCGCACACCATCGAGATCCTCAAGGGCCTGCGCGACCGCTACGAGGCGCACCACCGGGTCTCGATCACGGACGCGGCCCTCGTCGCGGCCGCGACTCTGGCCGATCGATACATCTCCGACCGCTTCCTGCCGGACAAGGCGATCGACCTGATCGACGAGGCCGGTGCCCGGATGCGGATCCGCCGGATGACCGCGCCGCCAGACCTGCGCGACTTCGACGAGCGCATCGCCCAGGTGCGTCGCGACAAGGAGTCCGCGATCGACGCGCAGGACTTCGAGCGCGCCGCCCAGCTGCGCGACAAGGAGAAGCAGCTCCTCGGCCAGAAGGCGCAGCGGGAGAAGGAGTGGAAGGCCGGTGACCTGGACGTCGTCAGCGAGGTTGACGACGAGCAGATCGCCGAGGTGCTGGGCAACTGGACCGGCATCCCGGTCTACAAGCTGACCGAGGAGGAGACCTCGCGCCTGCTGCGCATGGAGGACGAGCTGCACAAGCGCGTCATCGGCCAGGAGGACGCGGTCAAGGCGGTCTCGAAGGCGATCCGGCGTACCCGGGCCGGCCTGAAGGACCCGAAGCGCCCGTCGGGCTCGTTCATCTTCGCCGGCCCGTCCGGTGTCGGTAAGACCGAGCTGTCCAAGGCGCTCGCCGAGTTCCTCTTCGGCAGCGAGGACGCCCTCATCCAGCTGGACATGTCCGAGTTCCACGACCGCTACACGGTCTCCCGGCTGGTAGGTGCCCCTCCCGGCTACGTCGGCTACGACGAGGGCGGGCAGCTGACCGAGAAGGTGCGGCGTCGGCCGTTCTCGGTGGTTCTCTTCGACGAGATCGAGAAGGCCCACCCGGACGTGTTCAACACGCTGCTCCAGATCCTGGAGGACGGTCGGCTCACCGACGGTCAGGGTCGGATCGTGGACTTCAAGAACACGGTCATCATCCTGACCACCAACCTGGGCACCAGGGACGTCGCCAAGGCGGTGTCGCTCGGCTTCCAGGCGTCGGAGGACTCCGAGTCCAACTACGACCGGATGAAGCAGAAGGTCAACGACGAGCTCAAGCAGCACTTCCGGCCTGAGTTCCTCAACCGGATCGACGACACCATCGTCTTCCACCAGCTGCGCCAGAACGAGATCCTCTCGATCGTGGACATCATGATCCAGCGGATCGAGACGCAGCTGCGCAACAAGGACATGGGTCTGGAGCTGACCGACAACGCCAAGAAGTACCTGGCGTTGAAGGGCTTCGACCCGGTGCTCGGTGCCCGTCCTCTGCGTCGCACAATCCAGCGCGACATCGAGGACAACCTGTCCGAGCGGATCCTGTTCAACGAGCTGACCCCGGGTCAGATCGTTGTGGTGGACTGCGAGGGCGACCCGAACGACATCGACAAGTCCAAGCTCGTGTTCCGGGGCGCGGAGAAGCCGGTGGAGGTTCCGGACGCCGTGCCGGCCGACCTCGGTGGCACCGCCGCCGCGGGCGCGGACGAGTAACACAAGCAGCATCAGGGGCGGGGCCCCGGTGGCGCGAGCCACCGGGGCCCCGCTTTTTTTGCTGTCCCCGTGTCCTTGCCGTGTGCGCGGCTTCCACCCCTCGGCGGTTGGTGTCCGTCCGATGCGGCCCCCACCGGGTGGCGGTCACTGTCTTTGGCGCTATACCTCAGAGGTATGAATATGCCTCTGAGGTATAGCGCTCGTTGCCGACCTCGCCCCGGCCGCGTCGGCGGAGGTGATCAGGCGGGTAGGGACGGGCCGTCGCCGGCGAGGCGGAAGGAGTCGGCCCCGACCGCTTCCACCAGCCCGTCCTGAACCAGGCCGGCCAGGGCCCGGGCGCGCTGCACGTCGTCGGTCCAGACCTGGTCCAGCCGCTGGTGCGGCACCGGTCCGGTGTTCTCTCGGAGCACCCCGAGCAGCAGCCCGCGTACCTGCCGGTCGGTGCCCGCGTACCGCTGGGGGCGGCGTGTGGGTCCGGCCGGCGCCTCCTGCCCGGAGGCCCTCCACGCGCAGACCGACTCGACCGGGCAGGCCGTGCAGCGCGGTGAACGGGCCGTGCAGATCACCGCGCCCAGCTCCATGAACGCCGCGCTGGCCAGGGCCGCTGCGGCCGGCTCGGCGGGCAGCAGCTCCTCGGTCGCGACCAGGTCGGCGGGCCGGGTGGCCGCCCCCGCGTCCGGTTCGCCGGCCACCGCCCGGCAGACCACCCGGCGCACATTCGTGTCGACCACCGGGTGCCGCTGCCCGTACGCGAACGCGGCCACCGCCCGCGCCGTGTACGTGCCGACCCCGGGCAGCGCCAAAAGCTGCTCCAGTCGGTCCGGCACCTGGCCGCCGTGCCGGTCCACGATCGCGACCGCGCACTCCCGCAGCCGGACCGCCCGGCGGGGGTAGCCGAGGCGCCCCCACATCCGGATCGCCTCGGCCGGGCTGTCCGCCGCCAGCGCGGCCGGGTCCGGCCAGCGGGCCAACCACGCCTGCCAGGCGGGGACCACCCGGACCACCGGCGTCTGCTGGAGCATGACCTCGCTGACCAGAATGGCCCACGGGCTGACCCCGGGCTCGCGCCACGGCAGGTCACGGGCGTGCTGTCGGTACCACTGGCTGATCAGAGTGGCGAAATCGGGTTGAGTCATCGCGCCGTCGATGATGTCACGCGGCGCGTTCCCGCTGGATGGGCGGCTCGGGCGGGGTGTCACGGCGGCGGCCGACGGATCGGGCAGAATGCCCGGATGAACGAGCTCGCGATCACCGTCATCGGTCGGGACCGGCCGGGCATCGTGGCCGACGTCGCCGAGGTGCTGGCCCGACTGGGCGCCAATCTCACCGACAGCACGATGACCCGGTTGCGGGGGCACTTCGCGATGACCCTCATCTGCACCGGTCCGGCCGCCACCGAGGTCGAGGCGGCGCTGGCGCCGCTGGCCGCCGAGGGTCAGCTTCTGGCGACGGTACGCGCGGTCATCCCGGACGGTGAGGTGGCCCCGGTGGGCGAGCCGTACGTGATGGCGGTGCACGGGTCGGACCGGATGGGCATCGTCGCGGCGATGACCCGGGTGCTGGTGGACGCCGGCGGGAACGTCACCGACCTGAGTACCCGGTTGGCCGGCTCGCTCTACGTGGTGCTGGCTGAGGTGGAGTTGCCGGCCGGCGTCGCCGACGGGCTGACCGACCGGTTGCATCGGACGGCTGCCGAGCTGGGGGTCGAGGTCACCCTCCGGCCGGCGGATCCGGATCTGCTGTGACCGGCGAGCGGAGCGACCCGGGCACTGACTGGAACGTCGGGACGTACGTCGGCCTGGGCGACTGGACGCCGGAGTCGCTGGCCGAGCCGGGCGAGGTGCGCGCGGTGGTGTCGGCCCCGCACCCGGTGCTGAGCCGGGCCGGCGGCGAGGTCGATCCAACCGCGGGGGACACCGTCCGGTTGGCCGCCGACCTCGTCGCCACCATGCGGGTGTCGCCGGGTTGCGTCGGCCTGGCCGCACCGCAGATCGGGGTGGCGGCCCGGGTGTTCGCCGTCGACGTGACCGGGCATCCGAAGGCCGTCACCGTGCACGGCACCTTCGTGCTCTGCAACGCCCGGGTGGTCGAGGCGACCCGGTGGAAACCAGGCCGGGAGGGCTGCATGTCGGTGCCGGACCTGACCGGGGACGTGAAGCGGGCCAGCCGGTTGGTGGTGGAGGGCGACCTGCCGGGCAGCGGGGAACCGGTCCGTCTGGTGACCGACGGCTTCGAGGCGCGCGCGTTGCAGCACGAGATCGACCACTGCGCCGGGCTGCTCTTCCTCGACCGGGTGGCCGGCGCACACGCCGTCTATCAGCGCAAGGTCTACCTCTGACGGTGCGCCGGACGATCGACAAGGTCGTCCTCAGTGGACGGTTACCGGGTGGTGCCGGCGGCGCTCCGGCGCGTCGCGGCGGGCTGGGGGGCGCAGCGCCGCTACGGTGGGAGGCATCATGCGTCTGACGGTCGGCCCCCTGCCACCCGCCGTGTACTGGCGGCGTCGCGCCGTCGTACTCGGAGCGGGGCTTCTCTTCCTGATTGTCCTGCTCTACTCGTGCACCGGCTCGGGTCGCTCCGACGGTCGGCCGCAGGCGGGGGAGACGCCGACGTCTGCTCCGACGTCCGCCGCGAGCCCGGGTCCCGGCGGGCCGGTGTTGACCCCGCAGACCGGCGCTCCGCCAGCGTCCGACGATCCTGACAACGGGAGTCCGAGCCCGGAGACCACCAGCAACGACCCGCCACCGGGCTCGGCTGCCGGGTCGGTGGACGACGGCACCTGCACCGATGCGGAGATCAGCGTGACCTCGGTGGCACGGCCCACCTCCGTTCAACGCGGAGCGGTCGTCGACCTGAAGCTCAAGATCAAGAACACCTCGGACCGGACGTGCAGCCGGAACGTCGGTGCCGACCTTCAGGAGATCTTCATCAAGTCCGGGGCCGAGAAGGTGTGGTCGTCGGACACCTGCGGCAAGGTCAAGGGTTCGGACGTGCAGTCCTTCACCCCGAACTTCGAGCGTTCCTACGAGGTGGGCTGGAACGGGCGGGACACCACCCGCTGCGACGGCAGTGGGCTGGCCGCCGGCCCCTTCCCGCCGGTCGGGACGTACCAGGTGTTCGCCCGGGTCGGCACCAAGCTCAGCGCGCCGGTAAAGGTCACAGTCACCGGCTGAGCCGGGTCAGACGTACCGCTCCAGGATTGATGCCTCGGCGAGCCGGGACAGCCCCTCGCGGACACCCCGGGCCCGGGCATCGCCGACCCCCTCGACTGCCTGCAGGTCCTCCACCGTGGCGCCCAGCAGCCGCTGGAGGCTGCCGAAGTGCACCACCAGCCGGTCGACCACCGGCACCGGCAGCCGGGGCACCTTGGCCAGCAGCCGGAAGCCCCGAGGGCTGACCGCGGCGTCCAGCGCGTCCGATGCGGCCGGGTAACCGATGGCCTTGGCCACCGACACCAGGTCGATCAGCTCGGTGGCGCCGAGCAGGTCCAGCTCGACCAGCGCCTCGTCCAGAGTGCGGGACTTGCGGCCGACCGGGAGGTAGTCCCGGATGACCAGCGTCCGGTCGGCGTCCACGCCGGCCATCAGCTCGTCGAGCTGGAGGGCGAGCAGACGGCCGTCGGTGCCCAGCTCGACCACGTAGCCGGCGATCTCGTCGGCGATCCGGCGGACCATCTCCAGTCGCTGCACCACCGCCACCGCGTCCCGCACGGTGACCAGGTCCTCGATCTCCAGAGCGGAGAGCGTCCCGGAGACCTCGTCCAGCCGGAGCTTGTAGCGCTCCAGGGTGGCCAGCGCCTGGTTGGCTCTGGAGAGGATGGCCGCCGAGTCGTCGAGCACGTGCCGCTGACCGTTGACGTAGAGGCTGATGATCCGCATCGACTGGCTGACCGAGATGACCGGATAGCCGGTCTGCCGGGCCACCCGCTCGGCCGTGCGGTGCCGGGTGCCGGACTCCTCCGTCGGGATGGACGGGTCGGGCATCAGGTGCACGGCCGCCCGGACGATCCGGGTGCCGTCGCTGGAGAGCACGACCGCGCCATCCATCTTGCAGAGCTCCCGCACCCGGGTCGCGGAGAACTCCACGTCCAGGGGGAAGCCGCCGGTGCACAGGCCCTCGACGACCTTGTCGTAGCCGAGCACGATGAGCGCGCCGGTGCGGCCGCGCAGAATGCGCTCTAACCCGTCCCGCAGCGCGGTGCCGGGTGCCATCAGGGCGAGGTTCGCCCGCAGCGGGTCCCCGGCGCTCCCGGCGGCTCCCGCGGTCACGCTGACACTGATCGTGCGGGCGGGCGAGCCCACGCCGCCGGTGCGGGCGTGGGGCGGCGCGCCGGCAGGCTTGGTGGTATCGCGGTCGATCGGCACGGGCACAGTCTACGGACTGCCGTGCGGTGGGTGCTGTCGTGGTTACTGTGATGTGTCACGATGCCGCCCCTTCAGCCGTTTCCCGCTTGCGGCGTGCTGTCCGGTATCGCCGTCCCCGTCGACACGGTGGGTCACTCGGCGGACGCACGAGCGGCATGGTGCAACGCCGAGCGGACGTCCGTGACCTCGGTCACCCGCATCTGTTCGGGACCGGCACCGGTGCTGGCCGGGCCGCAGCCGGGCGGGACCAGGGCCACCTTGAACCCGAGCCGGGCCGCCTCGGCCAACCGGCGCGGCACCGCCCCGACCCGGCGCACCTCGCCGGTCAGCCCCACCTCGCCGATCGCCACCAGGTGCGGCGCGATGGCCAGGTTGAGCCCGCCGGACGCGACCGCCAGCGCGACCGCCAGGTCGGCGGCCGGCTCCACCACGCGGATTCCGCCCACGGTGGCCGCGAAGACCTCCCGGTCGTGCAGGGTGAGCCGCTCGGTGCGGCGTTGCAGCACCGCGAGCACCATCGCCAGCCGGGCCGAGTCGAGGCCGGAGACCGTACGCCGGGGCGAGCCGGCGACCGTCGCGCCGATAAGTGCCTGCACCTCGGTGACCAGGGCGCGGCGCCCCTCCATCGCCACCGTCACGCAGGTGCCCGGCACCGGCTCGGAGTAACGGGTCAGGAACAGCCCGGACGGGTCGGCGAGGCTGCTGATGCCGCCCTCGTGCATCTCGAAGCAGCCGACCTCGTCGGCCGCGCCGAACCGGTTCTTGACGCCGCGCACGAGCCGCAGCGACGAGTGCTTGTCGCCCTCGAAGTGCAGCACCACGTCGACCAGGTGCTCCAGCACCCGGGGGCCGGCGACCTGGCCGTCCTTGGTGACGTGCCCGACCAGCACCGTGGCGATGCCCCGCTCCTTGGCGACCGAGACCAGCGCCGAGGTGACCGCCCGGACCTGGGTCACCCCACCGGGCACCCCCTCGGTGCCGGTCGTCGAGATGGTCTGCACCGAGTCGAGCACCAGCAGGCCCGGCTTGACCGCGTCGAGGTGCCCGAGCACCGCCGCCAGGTCGCTCTCCGCCGCGAGGTAGAGCTGGTCGTGCAGGGTGCCCATCCGCTCGGCGCGGAGGCGTACCTGACTGACCGACTCTTCGCCGCTGACCACGAGCGACGGGCTGCCGGCGCCGACGGCCCACTGCTGCGCCACGTCCAGCAGCAGGGTGGACTTGCCCACGCCCGGCTCGCCGGCGAGCAGCACCACCGCGCCCGGGACCAGGCCGCCGCCGAGCACCCGGTCGAGCTCGCTCACCCCGGTGGGCCGGGCGCGGGCCGGTGCGGCGCTGATGGTGGCGATCGGTCGGGCCGGCTCGGCGGGAAGCCGGGAGCTGACCACCCGACCGGAGACCGTCGGGCCGGTCACCGTGCACTCGACCACCGAGCCCCACTCGCCGCATTCCGGGCAGCGCCCCACCCACTTCGGCGGCTGGTGGCCACAGGCGTCGCACTCGTAGGCCGGGCGTGGCTCGCGGGCGGTGGACCGACCGCGGGCGCCGCTGGCCGTGCCGCCGCGCGGAGGGGTCGATCGGGAGGTGGTCACATCAGGACGCTAGCCCTCGCGTACGACGAAAACACCCCGGCGTGGTGGTCACCACGCCGGGGCGTTTGTCGATGTCGCTCGGGTCAGCCGTGGGTCGTGCCGCCCTCGTCACCCTCGTAGCCGCCCTCGCGCTCGATGATCGGCGAGGGGGGCGCTGCCGGGGTGAGCGGCACCGCGACCGGCGCGGGGCCGGTGAGCGTGTTGCCGTTACCGAAGTCGAAGGTCACGACGACGTTCTGGCCGGAGCGCAGCGCCTCGGTCAGGCCGATCAGCCGGAGCTGCTGGGTGGCCTCGGAGTTGAGCTGGAGGTAGCTCAGCGGAGCCAGCTCGATCCGGGCGGGCTGACCCGGAGTGGAGGGGCTGGCCGAGCCGGACGCCCGCGCGGACTCCGGGGCGGACGGGGTGGCCGAGGACGATCCGGTCTCCGACGGGGTCGCCGACGGGCTGGCCGAGCCGGAGTCGGAGGCGGACGGGCTGGCGGAGGCCGACTCGGAGGCGGACGGCGACGGGCTCTCCGAGCCGCCGCTGATCACGACCTCGCGGGCGCTCTCGGTGGTGACGGTGACCGTCACCGTGTCCTTCGAGTCGTTGTAGATCACGGCGTTGAGTGTTGCGTCCTGCCCAGCCCGGTAGCCCTCGGTGCCCGGGTACTCGACCAGCAGGCCACGCACCGCGAAGACGCCGTTGCCGGACGAGAGGTTCACGCCCTGGACCGACGTCGCCTTCTTGGCGGTCTCGGCGATCTGGCCGGCGCCGCACCCGGACGCCAGCAGGCTGGTCGTCACCGCAATCCCGGACAGCAACAGGGCCGCCCGCCGGGATCCCCTGATCGAGCGCGTCACGTCGGTCCTCCTCGTCACGATCCCCACCCGGCCGTACGCCGGGCACGGTGGCCATACCCGCGCAGACCGCGCTCCAGGGTAGTTGGAGCTGATCGAGGCCCGCACGCGGACCCGGGCAATGCCACCTTCCCGGGTGCCGGTCACACCACCCG
This sequence comes from Micromonospora sp. NPDC005163, assembly GCF_053599835.1. Classification (NCBI taxonomy): domain Bacteria; kingdom Bacillati; phylum Actinomycetota; class Actinomycetes; order Micromonosporales; family Micromonosporaceae; genus Micromonospora; species Micromonospora sp. NPDC005163. The sequence continues at coordinate 91,546 of NZ_JBSFYP010000004.1, read as the reverse complement.
ACCGCTCACCACCAGCAGGACCACGTCGATGAGGGCCACCAGCATCACCGCCCGGAAGGCGGCCACCGGCCGGCGGCCGGCCCGGACCGCCGAGCGCCCGGCGTACCAGCCCAGCGCCGGCACCACGGCGGCCGCGCCCACCGCCGTCATCCCGATCACCGACGGTGGCCCGGGCGGCCCGAGGACCAGGGCCGCGGTCGCCGCGAGGAGCAACCCGGCCGCGGCGGCCCGGCTGCCGGTTGGGCCCAACCGGTGCGGCAGGCCCCGCACCCCGGTGCGGGCGTCGTCGGCCAGGTCAGGCAGGACGTTGGCGAAGTGCGCCCCGGCACCCAGGCAGGCGGCCGCCGCCAGCAGCCAGGCCGGCGGGGTCGGCTCGTCGGGCAGCCCCAGCACCACGAAGGCGGGCAGCGCGCCGAAGGAGACCGCGTACGGCAGCACCGAGAACGCGGTGGCCTTGAGCGGCCAGTCGTAGAGCAGCGCGGAGACCAGGGCGACGGTGAGCCAGAACGCCGCCGTGGGGTTCGTGGTCAGCGCCAGCAGCGGGCAGGCCACCGCGGCCGCCGCCGCGGCCCAGGCCGTGGTGCGGCGGCCGACCGCGCCGGTGGCGACCGGCTTGTCGGTACGCCCCACCGTGGCGTCCCGTTCGGCGTCCAGCGCGTCGTTGGTCCAGCCCACGGCGAGCTGGCTGGCCAGCACCGCGAGCACCACCGAGGCGATTCCGGCCGGCCGGTGCCCCACTCCCCAGGCCAGCAGACCCGCCACTGTGGTCACCGCCGCGGCCGGTTCCGGATGGCTCGCCCTGACCAGCCCTAACACCCTCGACGACATAAGGGAAGTCTGGTCGTTACCGAGCAGTCGTGCCACGCTCGGAGCCATGCGAGACGTGGCTGCGGCCGCGGCGTCCACCGGCCCCCGGGTGCTGCCGCGCAACGATCCGCGCCAGTACGACGATCTGGCCGGTGAGTGGTGGCGGCCGGATGGCGCGTTCGCGATGCTGCACTGGCTCGCCGAGGCCCGCGCGGCACTGGTGCCACCGGCTGCCCGCCCTGACGCGCTCCTGGTCGACCTGGGCTGCGGTGCCGGGCTGCTCGCGCCGCACCTGGCTGGCAAGGGATACCGGCACGTCGGGGTCGACCTGACCCGCTCGGCGCTGGTCCAGGCAGCCGGGCACGGGGTGCGCGTGATCCAGGCCGACGTCACCGCGGTCCCGCTCGCCGATGGCTGCGCCGACGTGGTTTCCGCAGGTGAGCTGCTCGAACACGTCCCGGCCTGGCCGCGCGCGGTGGCCGAGGCGTGCCGGCTGCTGCGCCCGGGTGGGCTGCTGGTGCTGGACACCCTGAACGACACCGCACTGGCCCGGCTGGTCGCGGTGCGCATCGCCGAGCGACTGCCGACCGTGCCGCGCGGCATCCACGATCCACAGTTGTTCGTGGATGCCCGGGCGCTGGTGGCCGAGTGCGCCCGGCATGGCGTCGTGTTGCGGCTGCGCGGCATCCGACCTCAGGTCGGTGGCCTGGTCACCTGGCTGTTGCGGCGGGCCCGCGCCGCCCGGAGGCCCGGTGCGGCGGCCACCGGCCGTGCTCCGCGCATCGTGCCGACCCGGTCCACCGCGGTGCTATACCAGGGCCGGGGGGTCCGCAACGGATAGTCGGGCCGTGGCGGGGGTAAGGGACGCCGAGAAGGGGGCAATATGACGGTGCACGCGCTGGAGGCGGCCCGCCGGTTGGCGCCGCGGTTCGCCGCGCGGGCGGCGGAACACGACCGGGACGGCTCCTTTCCGGTCGAGGACTTCCGTGACCTGCGGGAGGCCGGCCTGTTCGGGTTGATGGTGCCCCGGTCGTTGGGTGGCCTGGGCGCCAGCTTCGCCGAGTACGCCGCGGTGGCGACCGAACTTGCCCGAGGCAACGGCGCGACCGCCCTGGTGTTCAACATGCACGCCTCGGTGACCGGCGCGTTGGGCGCGGTCACCGAGGAGTTGGCCGAGGCGCTGGGCGTGCCGGACGAGGCGCTGGCCGCCCGGGACCGGCTGCTCACCGCCGCGGCGCAGGGCTCCTGGTACGCGGTGGCGATGAGCGAGCGCGGCGCCGGGGCCCGGCTCTCCCAGCTGAGCACGGTCTACGAGGCGACCGATGCGGGCTGGCGCCTCAAGGGCAGCAAGACCTTCTGCTCCGGCGCCGGGCACGCCGACGGTTACCTGGTGGCCGCGCGCAGCACCGCGGACCAGTCGGTGGTCTCCCAGTTCCTGGTGCCTGCCGGCCCGGAGGGCCTGACCGTCGAGCCGACCTGGGACGCGCTCGGCATGCGCGCCACCTCGTCGCACGACCTGCACCTGGACGTCACGGTGCCGGCCGACCGGCTGCTGGGCGGAGTGGAGGGGCTCGCCCTGGTGGTCGCCCAGCTGATGCCGCACTGGTTGGTGGCCAGCTACGCGGCGGTCTACGTGGGGGTGGCCCGGGCGGCGATCGACGCGGCGGCCGAGCACCTCAACGCCCGCAACCTGGCCGGTCTGCCGGCCGTGCGCGCGCGGTTGGGGCGGGCGGACGCGGCCACGGCGGCGGCCCAGCTGGTGGTGGCCGAGGCGGCCCGCCGGGTGGACGAGACGCCGGGTGACGCGGAGACCAACCGTTGGGTGTGGCGGGCGAAGCTGCTCGCCGGCACCACGGCCGCCGAGGTGGCGGCGTCGATGCTGGAGGCGGCGGGCACCTCGGCGACGCGGCGCGGCCACCCGTTGGAGCGTCTCTACCGGGACGCCCGCTGCGGCTCGCTGCATCCGGCCACGTCGGACGTCTGCGCCGACTGGCTCGGTATTGCCGCGCTGGGCGGGGATCCGGACCGTGACGGATCGGCCCCACGTTGGTGAGCCGGTGCGGCTGGACCGGCGCGGGGGATCGGCTGGCCGGGATGGCCGGGGGGGAGGAGTCGGGGGAGGATCGGGTCGGACGAGAGGTGGGGATCGTGGCCGTACCAGTGATCGCGGGGCTCGGGACGGCACAGCCGCCGTCCGCTTCGCAGGACGAGTTGTGGGAGGGCTTCTTCTCCCGGCACTTCTCCGGCACCACCCGGTCGTTGGCCCAGCGGATCTTCGCGAACTCGGGGGTGACGCGCCGACAGGCCGCGGTCAATCCCCTGCTGGAGGACGTCTCGGACTGGCCGACCGAACGCCGGATGCGCCGCTACCAGGTGGAGGCGCTGCCGCTGGGCAAGGAGGCGGTCGGCCGTGCGCTGACCGCGGCCGGGCTGGGCGCCGGCGACATCGGGCTGTTCATCGTCTGTTCCTGCACCGGGTACGCCACCCCCGGGCTCGACATCCTGCTCGCCCGGGATCTCGGCATGGCTCCGGACACCCAGCGGATGTTCGTCGGTCACATGGGCTGTTACGCGGCGCTGCCGGGGCTGGGCGCGGCGAGCGACTTCGTCACCGCCCGGGGCCGTCCAGCGTTGCTGCTCTGCGCGGAGCTGACGAGCCTGCACATCCAGCCGTCCAGCGCCCGGGTGGACACCCAGCAGATCGTCTCGCATGCGCTCTTCTCGGACGCCGCGGTCGCCGCCGTGGTGATGCCGGGCGGCCCGGGGTACGTCATGCGTGAGGTCACCTCGATCACCGACACGTCCACCGCCGACCACATGACGTGGGACGTCACCGACGCGGGCTTCCGGATGGGGTTGTCGCCGAAGGTGCCGCAGGTGCTCTCCCGGCACGTCCGTGGGCTGGTCGACGACCTGCTGGCCCGGCACGGCACCACGGTCTCCGAGGTGGACGGCTGGGCGGTGCACCCGGGCGGGCCGCGCATCCTCAACGTGGTCGAGCGGGAGCTGGCCCTCCCGCCGCAGGCGCTGGCGGCGTCCCGGGCGACGCTCGACGAGCACGGCAACTGCTCCTCCCCGACCGTGCTGCTGATCCTCGATCGGCTGAGCCGCGCGACGGCGGCGCCCCGGCGGATCGTCATGCTGGCGTTCGGTCCCGGCCTCACCCTGTACGCCGTGCTGCTCGATCGACAGGGCTGATCGCCGCGCGACCCGGCCGGTACGCTCGCCGCATGGATGCTGCGGCGGACGACCGGCTGCGTTCGGCGGCGCTGGTCGGGGTGGCCCTGGCCGCCCTGGCCGTCGGCGGCTGGTGGTGGCGTGCCGCCGCGCCCGCTGCGACGGCCCAGCCGGCTCCCACCCCGACCGTCCGGCCGGACGAGATCGGGCCGGGAAGTGGCACGCCTTCCGGCGTGCCCGACGTGCGGCGCACGGTGCAGCTGGATTCGGAGACGAGTGTGATCGCCCGCGAGGGGGAGACCTCGTCGGTGTGGATCGACCCGGAGACGGGCAGGATCACCGACCTTGACGGCCCCGCGGATGAGTTCGTATCCCAGGGGGACCCGGCGGACGGGCTGCCCGGATTCAGCGCGACGATCTGGCGGGAGCGGGCGACGCTCACCCCTGGAAAGAGCGTGATCCGGGAGGCCTCGGGCGACGGCGGCCGCTATCTGCTGCAGTACCGCTGCACCCGGCCGGGCGGCATGCTGGTGGTGGTCACCGGCGCGCGGCTGACGGGACCGTCCCGGATCGACTGTGACGGCGCGCTCAACATGGCCGACGTCGACGCGATCGGTGGCCCGATCCGGGTGTCGCTGTCGACGGCCGGCGAGGAGCCGGTCGACGTCGAGGCTCAATTCGTCGAGCTGTCCTGACCCGAGCCGTACGTCCGGCGTTCGCTGGCCGGGCCGTCCGGCGAGGCCACCTCAGCGGGCGAGGGCGGTCAGGTCCTCCCGGTACGCGTCGACCGGCCCCACTTCGGGTAGCACCCGGGTCACCACGCCGGCGCGGTCGACCAGCAGTGCGGTCGCGGTGTCGTTGCGCGCCGGCTCGCCCAGGAACGAGCGCAGCCCGCCAGCGGGGTCGGCCAGGGCGCGGACGTCCCGCCCGACCGGCGGTGGGGCGGTAACCGCCCGCCCTCCGCTGACGGTGACCACGGCCACCCCGGCGGGCGCCGCCGCCACGGCCTCGGCCACCCGGTCCGCGCACGGGCAGCCGTCCACCAGGATGATCATGGCGGGCAGTAGGCCGCGCAGGGGTACCGGTGACTGGCCGGCGTCGACCAGGTCCAGCGCGGGCAGCGCCCGCCCGGCGAGGGGCGCGGGTGGCGCGTAGGGAGCCGGGGTCGGGCGGTCGGCGCCACGGTTGGCGCGCGGCCAGGTGACCGCCAGCAGGCCGGCCAGTGTGGTGAGCACGGCCACCAGCAGGATCAGCAGTGGCAGGGCCATGGCGCGGTGCCCACCCGGTAGGCCGGTGGTCCGGCGCAGCTCACGGCGGATCTGGGCGGCCTCGGTGGCGAGTGCGGACGCGTCGTCGGGGACGACCACCCGACCCCACTCGGGTGGCAGGTCGGGCAGCCCGTGGCCCTCTGCGTCCGGCTTGCCCATCGGACCCCCTGGCAGCGTCTCGAGAGCGGAGTGTGGTGCTGCCTCCAGCGTCCCGCACCGGGGGCACCTCCCGCTACACCTGGGCGCGGTCCCGCCCGGCGGGATACCATGAGGTGAGCGCATAGCCCTTGATCTCGACGTTCTGTTCACCCGTACCGGGAAGTCATCCGTGCGTTACGGAGCGTGTTCGAACCATCGGTTTGACCGCCTGTCAAGCTGAAGAAAGACCTCTCACAGGGCCCCTGAGCTGCGCCAACGGTCAGGACATCGGTGAGACATCGGTGCCTGACCGTGTTACCCTAGACACAGCGAAAGGGGTTTCGAACCTATGGTTTTCAGTGTCGGCGAGACCGTTGTTTACCCCCACCACGGGGCCGCACTCATCGAGGCAATCGAGACTCGGGTCATCAAGGGCGAGCCTAAGCAGTACCTCGTCCTGAGGGTCGCGCAGGGTGACCTGACGGTCCGGGTGCCGGCCGAGAACGCCGAGATCGTGGGCGTGCGTGAGGTGGTCGGCGAAGAGGGCCTCGGCAAGGTCTTCGACGTTCTTCGGGCACCGCACACCGAGGAGCCGACCAATTGGTCGCGGCGTTACAAGGCCAACCTGGAGAAGCTGGCCTCCGGCAACCCGCTGAAGGTCGCCGAGGTCGTGCGTGACCTGTGGCGTCGGGAGCGGGAGCGGGGCCTTTCCGCGGGCGAGAAGCGGATGCTCGCCAAGGCCCGTGACATCCTCGTCGGCGAGGTCGCGCTGGCGGAGAAGAGCACCAAGGACGAGGCGGAGACGCTGCTCGACAAGGTGCTCACCGAGGCCTAGTCCGCACAGCATCGTCGTACCCAATTCGTAGCGAAGAAACCACCGAGGACCGCGACGTGACCGCGCAGCTGAATCCGCGCGGTGACGTCGCGGTCCTCGTGCCTGCGGCGGGTGCCGGCGTACGGCTCGGCCCCGGCCGACCCAAGGCGCTGCGCCTGCTCGCCGGGGAGCCGCTGCTGGTGCACGCCGTGCGCCGGCTGGCCGCCGCACCCTCGGTGCACACGATCGTGGTGGCCGCCCCGGCTGCCGAGGTGACGGCCGTCCGCGAGTTGCTCGCACCGGTCGCCCCGGTGACCGTGGTGCCTGGCGGCGCGGAGCGGCAGGCGTCGGTGGCCGCCGCGCTGGCCGCGGTGCCCGCCGGTCCGACGATCATCCTGGTGCACGACGCCGCCCGTGCGCTGACGCCGCCGGAGCTGGTGGAGTCCGTCGCGGCGGCTGTCCGCGACGGGCGGGACGCGGTCATCCCGGTGCTGCCGGTCGTCGACACGATCAAGGAGGTCGGCGCCGACGAGGTGGTGCTCGGCACCGTGGACCGGTCCGCCCTGCGCGCGGTGCAGACACCGCAGGGCTTCCGCCGGTCCGTGCTCACTGCCGCGCACGCCGCGGCCGGCGATCCGCTCACCGACGACGCCGGGCTGGTCGAGAAGCAGGGCATCGCGGTGAGCTGCGTGCCCGGCTCGGAGTACGCGCTGAAGATCACTCGCCCGTTCGACCTCGCGCTGGCCGAGCATCTGCTCGCGGCCGCCGATTGACGCGTACCCTCGGTTCATGATCGTTCCCCGGGTGGCCGTCGGCACCGACGTGCACGCGTTCGAGCCCGGCCGGCCCTGCTGGGTGGCCGGCCTGCTCTGGCCCGACCAGGACGGCCTCGCCGGGCACTCGGACGCCGACGTGGCCGCGCACGCCGCCTGCAACGCGCTGCTCTCCGCCGCCGGTCTGGGTGATCTCGGTTCCGCCTTCGGGGTGGGCCAGCCGGAGTGGGCGGGCGCGTCCGGGGTGGCCCTGCTGACCGAGACGGCACGCCGGGTGCGGGCCGCCGGCCTGGAGATCGGCAACGTCTCCGTGCAGATCGTCGGCAACCGACCCAAGATCGGCCGGCGCCGCGCGGAGGCCCAGCAGGTTCTCTCCGCTGCCGTCGGTGCCCCGGTCACCGTCTCCGCCGCGACCACCGACGGGCTCGGCTTCACCGGCCGCGAGGAAGGGCTCGCCGGCATCGCGGTGGCCCTGGTGTACGACGCGCCGGCCACCTAGGCTCGCCGCGATGTCCAGCGACCCCGCCTCCGACCGTTCCGCCGCCGACGGCTACCTCGAGCGCGCCCAGCTCCTCGCCGAACTCGGTCGCCACGACGAGGCGGCCGGGGAACTGACCTATGGGCTCGCGCTGAAGCCCGACGACCCGGAAGCGCTCACCATGCTGGCCCGCGTACACCTGGCGGCCGGCCGGCCGGTCGACGCGCTCACCGCCGCCGACGCGGCCGTGGCCGCCGCACCGGAGGCACTCCCGCCGCTGGTCGCCCGGGGCATGGCGCTGGCCGACCTGGAGCGCTACGCCGAGTCGGCCGCCACCGCCGACCAGCTCCTCGCGCTCGGCCCGGCGGACGCGTACGCCCAGCGCAGCGCGGCGGCGCTCCTGGCCGATTCGCGCAACGGCCAGCCGGCGCTGAACGCGGCCTGGCGCGGGGTCGAGCTGACCCCGGACGAACCGCAGGCGCACCTGGTGCTCGGCCTGGTGGCGGCCCGGCTGGAGCTGTTCGACCTGGCCGAGCGGGCCTACCGCGAGGCGCTGCGGCTCGACCCGCGCCTCGCCGACGCCCGGCACGACGTGGGTGTCATCCGGCTGGAGCAGCGCCGCTGGTCGGAGGCGTTGGAACACCTCGCCGAGGCGGCCACGATCAGCCCGCGCCGGATGGACTCCGGGCGGACCATCGCGTACGGCCTGCATCGTCTGGTGCTCTACGGCGCTGGTTGGTCGCTGGTGGCCGCGGTGGTCGTGGCCTTCGCCGCCTCGGCGAACGACGGCTTCTCCCGCGTCCTGGCGGTGCTCGCCGCGCTCACCGGGGCGATCGTCGTCTGGCAGCTCGCGGCTCGGCTGCCGGGGCTGACCCGGACCGTCCTACCCGCCCTGCTGCACTCGGACCGGACGATGGCCCTGGCGATCTACGCCGTGGCGGCCGCGCCGGTGCTGCTCCTGGTGTACGCGGTGGTCGGCTCGCCGTGGCCGCTCGTACTGGCCATCGCCGCCACCGCGGTCGCCGAATTCGCCATCTTCACCCGCACGGCCATCCGCTCGTGATCTAGGCGCGACGCGCCCACGTCCAGGCGTAGCCGTCGTCCTCGCAGGCGGGGGCCGCGTCGCAGAGGTCCAGCGGGCGGAAGGTGTCGACCATGACGGCCAGTTCGTCGAAGTAGTCCGCACCGATGGAGCGCTCGGCGGCGCCCGGCTGGGGGCCGTGGGTGAAGCCGGACGGGTGCAGCGAGATCGAGCCCTGCTCGATGCCGGAGCCGCGCCGGGCCTCGTAGTTGCCGCCGGTGTAGAAGAGCATCTCGTCGGAGTCGACGTTGTGGTGGTTGTACGGCACCGGGATCGAGTCCGGGTGGTAGTCGACCTTGCGGGGAACGAACGAGCAGATGACGAAGTTCGGGCCCTGGAAGGTCTGGTGCACGGGCGGGGGCTGGTGGATCCGGCCCGTGATCGGCTCGAAGTCGTGGATGGAGAACGCCCACGGGTAGAGGTGCCCGTCCCAGCCGACCACGTCGAACGGGTGGTTCGCGTAGACGTAGCGGGTCCAGCCACGCCGGTGCCGGACCAGCACCTCCGCCTCCTCGCCGTCGACGAGCAGCGGGGCGTCCGGGCCGCGGACGTCGCGCTCGCAGTATGGCGAGTGCTCCAGGAACTGGCCCCGGACCGAGAGGTAGCGCTTGGGCGGGCCGATGTGCCCGGACGCCTCGACGGTGAGCAGCCGGACGGGCTGCTCGCCGGTGGGCACGAGCCGGTGGATGGTCGAGGTGGGGATGACGACGTAGTCGCCGGCCACCGCGTCCAGCACGCCGAACGGGGACTCGACCCGCAGCGCCCCCGACTCGACGTAGAGGCAGTGGTCGCCGGTGGCGTCGCGGAACAGTGGCGACGGCCGGTCGGCGAGCACGTACCCGATCCGTACGTCGTCGTTGGCGAGCAGGTACTGCCGGCCGAGGACCGGGTCGGCACCGCCGGCGTCGAGCTTGTGGGTGCGCAGGTGGCGAGGCTTGAGCGGCAGGTTCGGCGTCCGGGTGAACGCCGGCGGGGTGAACTCGTCGGCAGCCAGGATCGCGGTGGGCGCGCGCCGGTGGTAGAGAAGGGACGAGTCGGAGGAGAAGCCCTCCTGGCCCATCAGCTCCTCGGCGTAGAGGCTGCCGTCGGGCTGACGGAACTGGGTGTGGCGCTTGCGCGGCACCTCGCCGACGCTGCGGTAGTACGGCATCTCGCCTCCCGATATGTCCCGTCAACCGGCCGGGGGCGTCCGATAATCGGACGCTGTTGTCCGTTCCTTGTAGCGTCCCGTACATTCTTGTTCCGTGTCAACGCAGGTGCCCGCACTCCTCGACGGCCTGGTGGATGACGCCGCCGTCTTCCCTCCGGGCAGCGCCGCGCTGCCCGACGCCCTGTCCGCCCACCGCGGGCACCGCGCCGCCTGGTACACCGACCTGGTCGGCCCGCTGCTGGTCCCGGCCTCGACCGTCGCCGCGGGCGAGCTGAGTGGTCTCGTCGACCCCGCCGAGGGCCTGGTGGTCGGCGTGATCGGAGACACCGGGATCGGGAACCTGCCCTTCGCGCTGTCGTTCCTGGCGCCGGACGGCGTCACCGCCCGGCAGGTCGAGGTGGCGGTCGCCCGGCGGGGCGAGGATCCGCTGCCCGGCATCGCCGAGCTGCTGCGGGTGGCCGATTCCCTGCCCGACGTCGAGGCCGTCTACGCCGAGCTGCCGCTGACCTTCGGGCTGACGGGCGCGCTGGACGCGCTCGCCGCCGCCCGGGCCGACGGGGTGCCGGTCGCGGCCAAGTTCCGCACCGGTGGGTTGGCCGCCGAGCTATTCCCCACGCCGGCCGAGCTGGCCGCGGTTATCTGCGCCTGCCGGGACCGGGACCTGCCGTTCAAGCTGACCGCGGGGCTGCACCAGGCGGTCCGCCACCTCGACCCGGAGACCGGGTTCACCCACCACGGCTACGCCAACGTGCTGGCCGCGACGTTGGCGGCCGCCGAGGGCGACGGCGTGGGCACGGTCGCCGAGCTGCTCATCGTCACCGATCCGCGCCCGCTGCTGGAGCGCACGAACGGCCGGCTGGACGCGCTCCGCCCGCTCTGGGTCGGCTTCGGCTCGTGCAGCATCCTGGAACCACTGACCGATCTGATCCGGCTGGGGCTGGTGAACGGGGGCTACGACGCATGACCTGGGTGACCGGTGTCGACGGTTCGCCGTACGGGGTGACGAACCTGCCGTACGGGGTGTTTCGGTCCGACGGGGGTCGGCCGCGGATCGGCGTGCGGATCGGTTCGTGGGTGCTCGACCTGGCCGCGGCGGAGGCCGCCGAGCTGGTGCTGGCCGCCGGGACGCTGTGCCGGCCCACTCTCAACGACTTCATGGCGCTGGGCCGTCCGCAGTGGACGGCCGTGCGGCGGCGGATCACCGAACTGCTGACCGACCCGGCGCACCGGGCCGAGGTGGAGCCGCTGCTGGTGCCGCTGGATGAGGTGGAGTTGCTGCTCCCGGTCGACGTGGCCGACTACGTCGACTTCTACTCCTCCGAGCACCATGCGTCGAACGTCGGGCAGATCTTCCGCCCGGGCCAGCCGCCGTTGCTGCCCAACTGGAAGCACCTGCCGATCGGCTACCACGGGCGGGCCGGCACGGTGGTGGTCTCCGGGACGCCGGTTATCCGCCCGACCGGCCAGCGCGCCTCCGCCGAGGGCCCGGTCACCGGCCCGTCCGTACGCCTCGACATCGAGGCTGAGGTCGGCTTCGTGGTCGGCGTTCCCAGCCCGCTGGGCGCCCGGGTGTCCGTCGACGACTTCGCCGACCACGTCTTCGGCGTGGTGCTGGTCAACGACTGGTCGGCGCGGGACATCCAGGCCTGGGAGTACCAGCCGCTCGGGCCGTTCCTGGGCAAGTCCTTCGCCACCTCGATCTCGGCCTGGGTGACGCCACTCGACGCGCTCGCTGACGCCTTCGTGCCGGCGCCGGACCAGGACCCGCCGGTCGTCGGCTACCTGCGGGACGTGCCGCACCTGGGGCTGGACCTCCGGCTGGCCGTCGAATGGAACGGCGAGCGGGTCAGCGAGCCGCCGTTCGCCACCATGTACTGGACGCCGGCCCAGCAGTTGGCGCACCTCACCGTCAACGGCGCGTCCCTGCGCACCGGCGACCTGTACGCCTCGGGCACCGTCTCCGGCCCGGACCGTGGGCAGGTCGGCTCGTTCCTGGAGCTGACCTGGGGCGGGGCAGAGCCGGTGAAGCTCGGCGGGGAGAGTCGCACCTTCCTCGCCGACGGCGACACGGTGACCATCACCGCCACCGCTCCCGGCCCGGACGGCACCACCGTCGCCCTCGGCGAGGTCACCGGGACGGTCCGTCCGGCCCGCTGATCCGGGCACCCCTTGACCGGCCGGTCGGACCGGGTTCGGGGGTCGTGCTGGACCCAGTGTGGGCCCGTCCGGGGAACCGTCTCGTCGATGGGACTGATGATCGCACCGGCTGTGCGATCACCGATCCGGGTTACCCCGTTGATCGTCGCGGATTCCATCGCCGCCCCGCCGCCCGGTACGGGCCGGGCCGCGCCCGGCTGCCAGCGGTGGGGCACCCCATCGCACACGGAGGTAGGACGATGCACGATTTCGCGGGCGCGGTATGGCGTACCAGCAGCCGTTCCAACGACCAGGGGCTCTGCGTGGAGGTGGCGGACAACCTGGTCGACGTCGTCGGTCTGGTCGCGGTCCGCGACTCCAAGGACCAGGCCGGTCCCACACTCGCCGTCAGCCCGCCGGGATGGACGGCGTTCATCGGCGCGATCCGGGCCGGTCGCTTCGATCGCTGACCGCCGTACCGGTCGCTGACCGCCGCCGATCGGCCGGGCGAAACGGACAACGTGGCCTCCGGGCGGTGGAAATTCCGTCCCGGAGGCCCCGTCCGGCCCTTACCCCGCGTACCGTCGAGGACACGGGAGGGTGGCATGTCGACGGTGGCGGTTACCGGGTTCATCGAGGCGCACGCCGTCGACGTCTGGCGTCTACTGACCGACCTTCCCGGCCGTGCGGCCCGGCTGAGCGCCGCCGGCCCGGTCGAGCTGCTCACCCCGGGTCCGTTCGGGCCCGGCACCGCGTGGCGCGAGGAGCGCACCCAGCCGGGCGGCGGCACGCTGACCGAGGAGTTCCTGGTGGTGGAGGCGCGCGCCCCACACCGGCTGGTGCTCTGTTCCTCCGGTGCCGGTGTGGACTACCGGATCACCTGGAGCCTGCGGTCGGTCCAGCGTCGCCGTCGTGGCTGCACGGCGGTCACCGTCACCCAGGAGGCGGTGCCGACCGCCCCGTACGGCCGGGTGGTGGCGCTGCTGCTCGGTGGGCTCGCCGCCCGGGCGGTGGAGGTGGCGCTTCGGCGTGATCTCGCCGACCTGGCCCTCGTGGCCGGCGCCACCGGCTCCGTCGAAGCAGCCTGACCTTCATCCGTCCGGTTCCACCGCCGATGTCCCCGCCGGTCGGCGCGACCTGACCAGGGTCCGACGGGTTCCGCTGGGTAGGGTGCCGGGCGGAGGTGCGGCATGGGGTTCCCGAAGGGCCGACGACGGCTCGTGATGGCGGTCGTGGCGCTGCTCGCCACCGCGGCGGTCGCGGTCATCGTCCACCGGGTGCTCGCGCCGGCCGAGGTGAGCACGGTGGCACGGGGGACGTACCCGGCCGCGGCTCAGCCGGCCGTCGGTGTGGTCGGTCGGCTGCCGGTCGCCCCGTTGATCGTGGACGCGCGGCTGCGGGTGTACGCCGCGCACCGCCAAGTCTATGCCGACCGGCCGGTCGACGGGCGGCGCCGGACCAGCCCGTACTGGTCGTACCGGCGCTGGCCGGCGGAGCTGACCGGGGTGGTGGCCAGCGGCAGGACCGTGGTCAGCCGCTGGTCCGACGGCCGTCTGGTCGCGCTCGACGCGTCGACCGGGCGGGTGCTCTGGCGAGCCGACGGCCCGGTGCCCGCCCGGGGTGGGCCGGTGGTCCGGCGTACCGGGGCGGCAACGGTCTGGGATCCGCGCGGGATCTACCTCACCGACCTCAAGGACGGCCGGACGGTGCTGGTGGTCACCGGAGACACCCAGGCGCGCGGGGTGGCGCTGAGCGGCGGCCGGGAGCTGTGGCGGGTCGACCTGCCCGGAGGCTGCCGCGACGACGTCGGCACCACCTCCTCCGGCCAGCTGATCGGCGTCGACAACTGCGCCGGCCCGGCCACAGTCGAGTTCCGGGACGCGGTGACCGGCATGGTGCGCGAGCGCTGGCGGCCGCCGAACGGCCCGGACGGGCTGGTGGCGACACCGCTCGGTTGCCGTACCGGGCGGTCGGACTGCCCGGGGCTGCGGACCGCCGGGCCGGGTGACGCGGGTGGCCGGGGGTGGCTGCTAGGCGCCGGTGAGCCGATCGCCGCCCCCGCGCTGGACTCGTCCGGCACCATCCTGGCCGGCGAGCAGGCGATCACCGTGCTCGACGGTGTGGCCGTTGGTCGGTCGACCCGCTCCGGTGCCGAGCTGTGGCGGGTCGACGGGCTGGGACGGGCCCGGGTGCTCGCCGCCCAACCCGGCCGGGTGCACCTGCTGACCGACGAGAACGACCTGGTGACGCTCGATCCGGTGACCGGTAGGCAGCTCTCTCGCTTCACGCTCAACGTCGGCTCGGACGGGACCGGCTGGGCGCCCGGGGCGGTGGCGGCGGCGGACGGCTACCTCGCGGTGGAACGGCTCCGCGAGCCGGTCGACCCGACCGGGGACGACCAGCGGTACTACCTGACCGCCGAGACGGTGGTCCTGGCCGCCACCTGATCGGTTGGCTGGTGGTGCGCCGTCGGCGACCGGAGTGAGCCGGCGAGTCAGACCAGTGCCGCCTCCGCGGCGGCCAGGAACGCGTCGTTCTCGGCCGGAGTGCCGATGGTGACGCGGACCCCGTCCCCGGCGAACGGGCGGACGATGACCCCGCGCGCCTCGCACGACTTGCCGAACGCCACCGCCCGGTCGCCCAGCGGCAGCCAGATGAAGTTGGCCTGGCTGGTGGGGACGTCGGGCACGAACTTGCGCACCGCCTCGGTGACCCGGTCCCGCTCGGCGACGACCAGGGCACAACGGCGCTCCATCTCCGGAGCCTGGGCCAGCGCGGCAAGAGCCCCGGCCTGGGCGGCCGTGCTGGTGGAGAACGGGGTCACCACCTTGCGGATCGCCGCCGCCACGACCGGCTGGGCGACCAGCCAGCCCACCCGCAGCCCAGCCAGGCCCCACGCCTTGGACAGGGTGCGCAGCACCGCCACGTTCGGCCGGTCCAGGTAGTCGAGCCCGTCCGGCACCTCCGGGTCGGTGACGAACTCCCGGTATGCCTCGTCGATGACCACCAGCACGTCGTCCGGCACCGCGTCGAGGAACCGGTCCAGCTCCGCCCGGCGTACCGCAGTGCCGGTGGGGTTGTTCGGGTTGCAGACCAGGACCATCCGGGTCCGGTCGGTCACCGCCGCGGCCAGCGCCGCCAGGTCGTGCCCGTGCCCGGCGTCGTTGGGCACGCGCACGCTGGTCGCGCCGCTGGTCGCCGCAATGATCGGGTACGCCTCGAACGACCGCCACGAGTAGAGCAGTTCGTCGCCGGGCAGGCAGGTGGCCCGCACCAGGTGCTCGGCGAGCGCCACCGACCCGCAGCCGGTGGCGATCCGGTCGGCGTCCACCCCGTACCGCTGGGCCAGCGCGTCGCGCAACGCGACCACGCCCATGTCCGGGTAGCGGTGCGAAGCGGCGAGCGCCTCGGTGACCGCCTCCACCACACCGGGCAGCGGCCCGTACGGCACCTCGTTGCTGGCCAGCTTGATCGCCTCCGGCAGACCCAGCTCACGCGCCAGGTCGGCGGGGCTGCGCCCCGGTACGTAGCTGGGCAGCGCGTCGAGGTCGGCGCGGGTCAGCCGCAGCGCCGGCTGGTGACGTCCGGAGTCGGTCATGGGGTTTCTCCCGAGGGCTCGTTGCTGTCGTTCTGGGTGGCGGAACCGGTGGTGCGGGGGACCTGGACGACCACCGTCTGCGCACGTCTGTCGTGCAGCGCCTGACGGAGCGGGTGGTCGAAGAGCGGGGAGAGGGCGTCGACCAATTGCAGCAGCAGGCCGAGCCCGGCGCAGTACCAGAGCAGGGTGGGCATGCCGAGCGTGGTCCACCGGCTCAGCGCCGAGCCGAAGCCCAGCGGCTGGTCGGCGGCGAGCGGCACGGCGCGGATCCGCATCACCCGCTTGCCGATGGTCTGCCCGCCAGCGGCCATGGCGGGCACCTCGTACGCCAGCCAGAGCGCCGTGGCGATCACCAGGATCACCACCAGGAGAAGCCCGGCCTGTTCGCCAGGCACCGGCATCCCCTCGGCGGAGGTGTCGCCGCGCGCTGCTCGCCGGAAAAGTTCCCGCCAGTACGGCGCCCACTCCTGGACCCACCGCCAGACGAACCAGCCGTTGACCAGTGCGTTCAGCGCGAAGACGAGGCCAAAGTCGATCAGTCGGGCGGTGAACCGCTGGCCGTAGCCGGCCAACGCCAGCCCGTGCGGGCGCGGCTCGGGCGGCCGTCCAGGCCAGCCGGGAGGAGCACCGTGCGGCGCCCAGCCGGGCGGAACACCGTGCGGTGCCCAGCCGGGGGGACCCGCCTGCGGTCCCCAGCCCGGGCCGTGCCCCGGCTGTGTGCCCGGCCCTGGCTGTGGACCTGGACCGTGGTGTGGCGACCAGCCCGGCGCGGCGGTCACCGGGCCGGGAGCGGCCGGCGGTGCCGGCGCGGCCGGGGTGACCGGGACGGGTGGCGGCTCGACCGGGGGTGGCCCGTCCGGCGGAGTCTCGTCGACGGGGATGGGCGCGCCGAGCCAGCCCTCGCCGTCCCAGTAGCGCCGGGTCTCACGGTCGGCCGGGTCGACGTACCAGCCAGGTTGCACGCTCACGCCGCCGCTCCGCTTCGCTGCGCGCCGGCGCGAGGCGCCACGCTACTGAGCCTGATGGTTCGCTCGCTGCGCTCGCTCACGAGGACACCTTAACGACGACGGTTCCGGCGACCTTGTCGTGGAGGCACTGCTGCCAGGGCTTATCCCAGAGCTGCCACAACCCGTCGAGATAGCTCAGACCGGGAATCAGGCCGGCGCCCTGCTGCACCAGGTACCGCTTGGCGGCGGCCCGACGGTCGAGGGTGCGGGCCGGGTCGAGCGGAACGATCCGCAGCTTCATGCTCTTCTTGCCGAACGTCTGGCCGCTCTTGAACATCATCTCGACGTAGTAGACGTACCCGATCACCAGCGAGATCGCGAAGACCGCGAGTTCGATCCACAGCAACGGCAGCAGGAAATCGTTGAGGAAGTCAGGCTCGCGGAGGGTGCCGTCCGGCGCGACCTGGAAGAGGTCGGGCATGACGACGATCATGAAGATGATCATTGCGGGTACGGCGAGCACCATGCCGATCACCAGGAAGACCGCGGTGTCGATCAGAGCGGCCAGCAGCCGGTCGGCGAAGCTGGCCAGCGGCTGCCCGCCGGGGCTCAGTGCCGGTGGCGGGGTCACCGGTCGGGGCGGCCCGGCGTACCACGGCGCCGGGGCGTATCCGGGCGGAGCGTACTGCGGCGGCACCGCGTACCCCTGGGGGTGTGGTCCGGGCGGCGGAGCGACGCCGCCGGCGGCGGGCGGGGGCCCACCGACCGGCGGCGTCGGGTACGACGGAGGCTGCGTCACGCTCGCAAGTGTTACAGGTTGCCGCGGGCTTCCTGCTCCCGCTCGATGGCCTGGAAGAGCGCCTTGAAGTTGCCCTTGCCGAAGCCGAGCGAGCCGTGCCGCTCGATCAACTCGAAGAAGACGGTCGGCCGGTCCTGCACGGGCTTGGTGAAGATCTGGAGCAGGTAGCCGTCCTCGTCCCGGTCGACCAGGATCCTGCGGGCCTTCAGCTCCTCGATCGGCACCCGCACGTTGCCGATCCGGGCACGCAGCTCCGGGTCCTCGTAGTACGAGTCCGGGGTGTCCAGGAACTCCACCCCGGCGGCCCGCATCGCGTCGACGCTGGCCAGGATGTCGTTGGTGGCGACGGCGATGTGCTGGGCGCCCGGGCCCTGGTAGAACTCGAGGTACTCGTCGATCTGCGACTTCTTGCGCGCGATCGCCGGCTCGTTGAGCGGGAACTTCACCTTGCGGGTGCCGCTCGCCACGACCTTGCTCATCAGCGCCGAGTAGTCGGTGGCGATGTCGTCGCCGATGAACTCCGCCATGTTGGTGAAGCCCATCACCCGCTTGTAGAACTCGACCCACTCGTCCATCCGGCCCAGTTCCACGTTGCCGACCACGTGGTCGACGGCCTGGAAGAAGCGCTTCGGCTGGATGCCGGCGTCGATCATCGGCTGCCGGTCCACGATCGGGCTGCGGGCCACGAAGCCGGGCAGGAACGGGCCGGTGTAGCGGGACCGGTCGACCAGCGTGTGCCGGGTGTCACCGTACGCGGCGATGGCCGCCATCCGGACCGTGCCGTGCTCGTCGGTCACCTCGTGCGGCTCCACGACGCTGGTGGCGCCCTGGGCGATGGCGTGTGCGTACGCGGTGTCCACGTCCGGCACCTCGAGCGCAATGTCGCTCACCCCGTCGCTGTGCCGGGCCACGTGCTCGGCGCCGTCGGCGTCCGGGCGCACCGCGCCGGTCAGCACGAACCGGGCGGAGCCGCTGGTCAGCACGTACTGGGCGTGGTCCCGGTAGCCCTGCTCGGGGCCGCGGTACGCCACGCAGGTCATGCCGAACGCGGTGGAGTAGTAGTGCGCGGCCTGCTTGGCGTTGCCGACCAGGAAGTGCACGTGGTCGAGGCCCTTCACCGGGAAGGGGTCGTGGCTGATGTCGTGGTCGACGGCGCCGACGAGCCGGTCGACGTCGACGTCCTCGGTCGACTGGGGTCGGTCGATCGCCTGGGTCATGGTGGCCTCCCTCGCGTACCGGCCGGCCTCGTGGGCCGCCGTGGTTGGTTCCTGTGGCGAGGATCGCTGTGCCGGCCCCGACTGGGCAACTGTCGGAGTAAAAGCTGGTCAGGTTGCACATTCGGTATGGTCTGAACCCATGAATGGTGAGCAGGCTGTACAGCTCGACACGCTCGACGTGCGTTTGATCGAACTGCTCGCCGAGGAGCCGCGGATCGGCGTGCTGGAGTGCTCCCGGCGGCTCGGGGTGGCCCGAGGCACCGTGCAGGCCCGGCTGGACAAGCTGGTCGACCGGGGAGTCATCGGCGGGTTCGGCCCGGAGATCTCACCGGCCGCGATCGGGTTCGGGGTGACCAGCTTCGTCACCCTGGAGATCAGTCAGCGGCACGGCCACGACCCGGTCACCGCCCACCTGGCCGCCATTCCCGAGGTGCTGGAGGCGCACACCATCACCGGTTCCAGTGACCTGCTCTGCCGGATCGTGGCCCGCTCCAACACGGACCTGCAGCGGGTCATCGACCAGATCGTGTCGTCCGTTGGGATCACTCGGGCTTCGACGATCATCGCGCTGGCCGAGCAGATCCCGTACCGCACGCTGCCGCTGGTGCGCAGTGCCGTACGGACCGAAGGAAGGGCACCTTCTTAACGCCTCCGGTAGAGGAAGGGCCCCCTGTTAACACCTCCGGCCGCAGAAAGCGCGGCGACACGGCGGCGCGGGCGTACGAAAGATCCGTGATCGTGGCTACCGTGTGCGTGTGGCGAAGGGGAGCGTGCGCGGCGGGCTGCTGCTTGGCCTCGCCGTGGTGGTCGCCCTCGCCGCGACCGGCGTGTGGAACCCTTTCCCGGGCCTGTGGGACTGGGTGGACCGCAGTGAACCCATCTCCGAGCCGGACGTGGTCTGGCAGGTGCGGGCCGGCGGCACCCCGCGCAGCGTGACCATCGCCGGCGACACGGTGGTGGTCGAGCAGCGCACCCGGGTCGAAGCCCGCAGCCTCGCCACCGGCGCTCAGCTCTGGGAGCGCAAGGCGGACTGGTCCGCGGTGGCCGGCGGCGACCGGGACCCGGTGGTCGCGGTAGGAAAGCTCCTGGTCAAGGGGTACGAGCTGCTCGACCCCAGCACCGGGGTGACCCGGCGACGTGACGACGACGCGGTTGCCGTCTGGACGTACCGCAACCTGCTGCTGGACGCCCACTGCACCGACGCCACCGACTGCACCCTGAGCGCCTGGGATCCGCGTGGCACCGCACCACTGTGGACGGCCTTCCTGCCCGGCGTGAGCAGCGGGCTGCTCGCCGACAACCCGGGTCTGCGCGGCACCCGCCGGCTCACCGCCACCCGGATCGACGACCGGGTGGCCGGACCGGAGCCGGTGCCACCACTGCTCGGGTTCCCGGTCGACGGTCGCGTGCACGTGGTCGACACCGCGACCGGCCGGGTGCTGCAGAACGTCGAGCCGGACCGGGACGAGCGGCTCTCCGTGGTGGGCGGTCGGATGCTGCGGATCGACGCCCGCTCCCAGGACGGCACCTGCTACTTCGCCATCTCCGCCCGCGACCCGGCTACCGGGCAGGAGGCCTGGCAGCGGGCCGGCGTCAACCTGCGGACCGCCGACAGCGCCGGCTGCGCCCAGCGCGAGGACCCGCAGGGCGCGCGGAACGTCCTGGTCGGGGTCGGCCCGGACGGCCGCGAGGCGGTCATCGACGGGTACGACGGGCGGCTGCTCTGGGTCGGCGAACCGGGTACCAAGCTGATCGCGGTCGACGACCGGTACGCCCTGTTCCGGGCCGCCGACAAGCGCTCGGTGGTGGCCCGCGAACTCGGCACCGACCGGGTTCTGTGGACCCGGCCCGCCGGCGGCAAGGCCGGCGCGGCGCTCACGCCGTACGCGGCGGTGGTCGCCGACGAGAAGCCGTCCCGGTTGGTCGCCGTGGACCCGCGCAGCGGCCGGGAGCTTGCCGCCCTGCGGACCCCCGCGAACGCCCTCGCCGTCGGGCCGCAGGGCATGATCGTCGGTGAGGGGCGGGAAATCGGGTACGTCCGCTTCGGCGCGACCGCCGGCGCCCCCGGCGCACCGCCCGACAGCGGCGGCATCCCCGGCCCGGGCGGCACCGGCCCCGCCCCCGGAGGCGACGACAACTGCGGGCCCAAGCGGGAACTCTGCGGCGACCCGGCCGGAGGCAAGGACGGCTGAGCGGGCGGTGCCGGCGCGGCCAGCCTCGGCCGGGCGGGACGCTGACCGGGACGAGCCGGGAGCTCGGCGGGGCCGGCGAATGAGAGCGGCATCCCAGGACCAGCCCGGCGGGTGGGAATGATCGACCGGCCTGCCCTAGGCTTGCCGCTCATGAGCAGTGCCGCCGCATTCTCGTACGCCCCCTTGCTGCCGACCGGCCCCGACCAGACCGACTACCGCCTGGTCACCGACGAGGGCGTGGACGTCGTACACGGCCCGGGAGGCCGCCGGTTCCTCACCGTGGAGCCGGCCGCGCTCACCGCCCTGACCGCCGAGGCGATGCACGACATCGCGCACTTCCTGCGCCCCGCGCACCTGGCTCAGCTCCGGGCGATCATCGACGACCCGGCCGCCTCGCCGAACGACCGGTTCGTGGCGCTGGATCTGCTGCGCAACGCCAACATCGCCGCCGGCGGGGTGCTGCCGATGTGTCAGGACACCGGCACCGCCATCGTGATGGGCAAGCGGGGCCGGCACGTTCTGACCGACGGGGCCGACGCCGAGGCCATCTCCCGGGGTGTCTACCAGGCGTACACCAAGCTGAACCTGCGTTACTCGCAGCTCGCCCCGCTGACCATGTGGGACGAGCGGAACACCGGCAGCAACCTGCCGGCCCAGGTCGAGCTGTACGCCGAGGACCCGGACGGGCACCCCGACGCGTACAAGTTCCTGTTCATGGCCAAGGGCGGCGGCTCGGCCAACAAGTCGTACCTCTACCAGGAGACGAAGGCGCTGCTCAACCCGACGCGGATGATGCAGTTCCTGGAGGAGAAGCTGCGGCTGATCGGCACCGCGGCCTGCCCGCCGTACCACCTGGCCATCGTCATCGGCGGCACCTCCGCCGAGTACGCCCTGAAGACCGCGAAGTACGCCAGCGCCAAGTACCTGGACGCGCTGCCCACCGCCGGCTCGATGAGCGCCCACGGCTTCCGGGACCTGGAGCTGGAGGCGGAGGTGCTGGAGCTGACCCGCAACTTCGGCATCGGCGCGCAGTTCGGTGGCCGGTACTTCTGCCATGACGTGCGGGTGGTCCGGCTGCCCCGGCACGGTGCCTCCTGCCCGGTGGCGATCGCGGTCTCCTGCTCGGCGGACCGGCAGGCGGTCGCCAAGATCACCCCGTCGGGTGTCTGGCTGGAGCGGCTGGAGACCGACCCGGCGCGCTTCCTGCCCGACGTCACCGACGATTCGCTCGACGCCGAGACGGTCGTCCGGGTCGACCTGAACCGGCCGATGGACGAGATCCGCGCCGAGCTGTCCAAGTACCCGGTGAAGACCCGGCTGTCGCTGTCCGGCCCGCTGGTGGTGGCCCGGGACATCGCGCACGCCAAGATCGCCGAGCGGCTGGACGCTGGCGAGCCGATGCCGCAGTACCTCCGCGACCACGCGGTCTACTACGCCGGCCCGGCCAAGACCCCCGAGGGGTACGCCTCCGGCTCATTCGGGCCGACCACCGCCGGCCGGATGGACGCCTATGTGGAGAAGTTCCAGGCCGCCGGCGGCTCGCAGGTGATGCTGGCCAAGGGCAACCGGTCTGGTCAGGTGACCCGCTCCTGCCAGCAGCACGGCGGCTTCTACCTCGGCTCGATCGGAGGCCCCGCCGCACGCCTTGCCCAGGACTGCATCAAGCACGTCGAGGTCCTGGAGTATCCGGAGCTGGGCATGGAGGCGATCTGGAAGATCGAGGTGGAGGACTTCCCCGCCTTCATCGTGGTCGACGACAAGGGCAACGACTTCTTCGCCGAGGTCACCAAGCCGGTGCTCACCGTCGGTCGTCGCTGACCCGCGTACGCGAAGGGGGCACCGGGCGATCAGCCCGACGCCCCCTTCTGTCGTCTGTGCTTCACCGACATCGGTGCGCCCGCCCCCGCTGGGGTGGGAACGGGCGCACCGCCCCCGTCGGATGTCGTCACCGACAACCCGGAGCGAGTCTCCGGCGCGTCGCTGTCGATCCGCTCTCAGATCACTATCGCCGGATCGAGGCGATCCGTGACCGTGGGGCTACTCTGCTGGAAGTTGCACCATCGATGCGGGGGAGCAGATGCGGTTCGGGATCCTGGGGCCTCTGCGGGTCGGCGGTGGCGAGTCCACCGTCACCGCCGGTCGCGACCGGATCGTGCTCGCCATGCTGCTGCTGCGGTCCGGCCGGTTGGTGCCGGTCGAGGAGCTGGTCGACGCAGTCTGGGAGGAGCGCCCACCGGCCACCGCCCGCGCACAGTTGCAGACCTGCGTGTCGCGGTTGCGGCGCCGGTTCGCCGAGCTCGGGCTGGCACCGGAGACCATCGTCACCGACCCGGCGGGGTACGGCGTGCGTACCGCGCCGGCTGACCTGGACGCCGAGGTCTTCACCCGCACTGTGGAGACTGCCCGGGCCGCTGTCTCGGCCGGTCGGTTGGTCGACGCGCGGGAACGGTTCCGCGCGGCCCTGGTGCTCTGGCGTGGGCCGGCACTCGGGGGCATCACCAGCCGCAGCGTCCGCCGCCGCGCCCAAGGGCTCGACGAGCAGCGCCTCACCGCGCTGGAGGAGTGCGTCGACGTCGAGTTGCGCCTCGGCCAGGCCGCCGAGCTGCTGGAGGAGCTGACCGAGAGCGTCGACCAGCACCCGCTGCGGGAACGCCTGCGCGGCCAACTGATGCTCGCCCTCTCCTCGGTCGGCCGGCAGGCCGACGCGCTCGCGGTCTACCGGGAGGGCCGGCAGATCTACGCCGACGAGCTGGGCATCGAACCGGGCGTCGAGTTGCAGGAACTGCACCAGCGGGTGCTCGCCGGCGACCTGGCCCTGGCCGGCCGGGAGACCAGGCTGGTCGCCCCGGTCCGGTCGCTACCCCGGGCGATCGGTGACTTCACCGGCCGGCACGAGACGATGGCCCGCCTGGTCAAGGAGATCGAGGAGGACGGCAGCCGGATCCAACTGATCGACGGGATGGCCGGCAGCGGCAAGACCACCCTCGCCGTGCACGTCGCCACCGCGCTCGCCGACCGCTACCCGGATGCCCAGCTCTTCGTCGACCTGCACGGGCACAGCGAGCGCAGCCCGCTGACGCCGGCCACGGCCATGGCCGCCCTGCTTCGCCAGCTTGGCGTAGCGGCGGAGCGGATGCCGGTGGACCCGGACGACCGGCTGGCGCTCTGGCGGACCGAGCTGGCCGGCCGGCGCGCCCTGGTGGTGCTGGACAACGCGGCCAGCGTCGACCAGGTGGCACCGCTGCTGCCCAACGGCTCACACTGCCTGGTCCTGATCACCAGCCGCCGCCGGCTGGTCGGGGTGGACGAGGGACGACCGTCGTCGCTGCCCGTGCTCGACGCCGACGAGGCCGTCGAGCTGCTGGGTCGGGTGGCCGGCGCGGAACGTGTCGCCGCCGAACCGGAGGCGGCCGCCGAGGTGGCGCGTCGTTGCGGCCACCTTCCGCTCGCCATCCGGTTGGCCGGCGCCCGACTGGCGCACCGACCGCACTGGCGCGTCGCCGACCTCGCCGAGCGCCTGGTCACCGGGGCGGGCCCGCTGGCCGAGCTGGCCGCCGGGCAGCGCTCGGTGGGGCAGGCGTTCGCACTGTCGTACGCGCAGGTCTCTCCGCCGGCGCAACGGCTGTTCCGGTTGCTCGGCCTCCACCCGGGCGGACGCCTGGACAGCGAGGTGGCTGCCGCCCTCGCGGAGCTGTCCCTCACCGAAACTCAGGAGCTGCTGGACGAGCTGGTCGACGCGCACCTGGTGGAGGAGGTGCAGTCGGGCCGGTACCGGTTGCACGACCTGCTTCGGGAGTACGCCCGGCTGCTGCTGGATTCCCGGGAGTGGCGGCACGAACGCCGGGCCGCCCTGGAGTGGCTGCTGGACCACCACCTGTCCGTCACGGTGGCGATCGCCTGGTCGATCGAGGCGGCGGGCAGTCGCCGCACCATCCCCATCAGCATGCCCAGCCGGCCCGATCTGGTGGCCGCCCCGGCTGCCGAAGGGCGGGCGTGGTTCGAGGAGAACCTTGCCGCGCTCACTGCCCTGGTCCGGCTGGCGGAGGAGGAGGACTTCCCCACCCAGTGCTGGCAGCTGGCCCGGGCCTGCTGGCGGCTCAACTTCGACGGCGGGCACCTCGACGAGCTGATCGAGACCCACACGATCGGGCTCCGGGTCGCCGAGCGACTCGGTGACGATGCGGCCGTCGCCGTGATGCTCAACTACCTCTCCTCGGCGTACTTCCGGCTGGCCCGCTTCCCGGAGGCGATCAGGTCGATGGAGGTGGCGCTCGACCTGCGCCGCCGGCTCGGGCTGCGCGGTGACGTGCTCAGCACGCTGTGGAACCTCGGAATCTCGTACGCCGCGAACGGTGACTTCCGGCAGGGCAAGGCGAAGTTCGACGAGGCACTGAGCCTGGTCACCGGGCTCGGTGACGCACACGAGCTGACCAACCTGCAGAACAACCTGTGCTTCGCGCTGGTCGGCTGGGGCCGGTACGACGAGGCGCTGCGCACCGCCCGGCAGCATCTTCTCCTGGCCCGTCAGACGAAGGACATGCGGCAGACCGTGAACGCGATCGGGCACCTCGGCATGATCCGGCACCGGATGGGTGACCTGCGCCCGGCCCGTCGGATCCTGCGGATCGCGTTGCACCTCAAGCGCCAGTGGGGCAACCGGTTCGGCGAGGGTGAGGTGCTCAACGAGATCGGTGTGATGGAGCGCGTCGCCGGGCGGCCGGAACGCGCCGCTGCCCTGCACCGGGACGCGCTGGTGGCGATGATGGAGGTGGGCGACCGGGTGGGGCAGTGCGCCTCGCGCAACCTGTTGGCCCGGGCGATCCTGGACCAGGGGGACGTCGCCAGCGCGCTCGACCTGCACCGACGGGTGCTCGGCGACGCGACCCGGTTGAGTGTCCGGTACGAGCTGGCCCGCGCGCTGGAGGGCATCGCCCGCTGCCTACGGGACACCGACCCGGCCGCGGCCCGCGCGCATCTGATCCGGGCCCTGCCCCTGTTCCGACAGATCGAGTCACCGGACCAGCACGGGGTGGAGCGGCTGCTGGCCGAGTTGGACTGAGGGTTCATCTGCGAGTCGGCGACGGGCGCGGCAGGATGGTACGCGTGACGACTCCAGAGGCGACGGGTTACCGGATCGAACGCGACTCGATGGGCGAGGTGGAGGTGCCCGCCGAAGCGTTGTGGCGGGCGCAGACGCAGCGTGCGGTGCAGAACTTCCCGATCTCCGGCCGGGGCCTCGAACCGGCCCAGATCAAGGCGCTGGCCCAGATCAAGGGGGCGGCGGCCGAGGTCAACGGTGAGCTGGGCGTGATCGACGCGAACGTGGCCGCCGCCGTCGTCGCCGCCGCCGCGCACGTGGCCGCTGGCGGCTATGACGACCAGTTTCCGGTCGACGTGTTCCAGACCGGGTCGGGGACGTCGTCGAACATGAACGCCAACGAGGTGATCGCCACCCTGGCCACCCGCGAGCTGGGCCGGGACGTGCACCCGAACGACGACGTCAACGCCTCCCAGTCCAGCAACGACGTGTTCCCGTCCTCAATCCACCTGGCCGCCACCCAGTTCATCGCGGAGGACCTGCTGCCGTCGCTCAATTACCTCGCGGAGGCTCTGGAGGGCAAGGCGGCCGAGTTCGAGACGGTGGTGAAGGCCGGGCGTACCCATCTGATGGACGCGACGCCCGTCACCCTCGGGCAGGAGTTCGGCGGGTACGCCGCCCAGGTCCGCTACGGCGTGGAACGGCTGGAGGGGGCGCTGCCCCGGCTGGCCGAGCTGCCGCTGGGCGGCACCGCCGTGGGCACCGGGATCAACACGCCGCTAGGTTTCGCCGCCGCCGTCATCGGCAGGTTGCGCGAGTCGACCGGGTTGCCGCTGACCGAGGCCCGCAACCACTTCGAGGCGCAGGGTGCCCGGGACGCGCTGGTGGAGACGTCCGGCCAGTTGCGTACCGTCGCGGTGGGCCTCTACAAGATCGCCAATGACATTCGGTGGATGGGCTCCGGCCCGCGCGCCGGCCTGCGCGAGTTGCGCATCCCCGACCTCCAGCCCGGCTCGTCGATCATGCCGGGCAAGGTCAACCCGGTGGTCGCCGAGGCGATGCGGCAGGTGTGCGCCCAGGTGATCGGCAATGACGCGACGGTCGGCTTCGCCGGCTCGCAGGGTGACTTCGAGCTGAACGTGATGCTCCCGGTGATGGGCCGCAACCTGCTGGAGTCGATCCGGTTGCTGTCCGCGGCGAGCCGGCTGTTCGCCGACCGTCTGGTGGCCGGCCTGGTCGCGGACGCCGAGGTCTGCCTGGCGTACGCCGAGGGCTCGCCGTCGATCGTCACCCCGCTCAACCGCTACCTCGGGTACGACGAGGCCGCGTCGATCGCCAAGGAGGCGCTGGCCAGGCAGACCTCGATCCGCGAGGTGGTGATCTCCCGGGGGCACGTCGATTCCGGCAAGCTCAGCGAGACCCAGCTCGACGAGGTGCTCGACCTGCTCCGGATGACCCACCCCTGACTCCCGGCCTGCCGCGGTGGGTGCCGCATCGTGGAGGTCGCGCCGGCAGAATCAGCGGCCGGCGGCCCGGCGGGCGCGGTAGGCGGTCACCGCGGCGCGGTTGCCACAGCCGGCCTCGCAGAACCGCCGCGACCGGTTGCGGGACAGGTCCACGACCACGTTCTCGCAGTCGGGGTACTCGCAGATCCGCAGCCGGCTCAACTCGTCGGCGCGGACCAGGTCGGCGATCGCCATCGCCGCCTCGACGGCGATCCGGGTGGCCAGCGGCGCGTCGCGGGGCACGGCGTGCAGGTGGTACGGCTCGTCATCGTGTTCGATCAGCTGTGGCAGCGCCCGGTGCTCCAGCAGCAGGCCGTTGACCACGGCGACGATCTCGGCCGGTTCGGCGTGCCAGATGCGGCGCAGCTGGGGCCGCAACTGCCGGACAGCGCGTAGCTCGGCGTCGGTGTGCTCGTGCCGTCCGCTGTAGGAGTGCCGGGTGAAGAACGCGTCCAGCGCGGCGATGTCGGGCAGGAGCTCGCCGTCTCGGCCCGCGGTGTTGACCAGCGCGGCAGCGGCGATCAGAGAACACTCGGTGTCATGAGCGAACAGCAACTTGACTCCTGTCACAGGGGCCGCATAGCGTCATGGGCACAAGGATAGTTTGCTCATGACGCCATCGCCGATCCGAGGAGCGCAGGATGCAGCCACGACCCGCCGTCGGCGCCGCGTTGGCGCTGCTGTCCGCGGTCACCTTCGCCACCTCGGGCACCTTCGCGCGGTCGCTCATCGAGGCCGGCTGGTCGGCCGAGTCAGCGGTGATCGCCCGGGTCGGCGTGGCCGCCCTGGTGCTGGCGATCCCGGCGCTGCTGTCGCTGCGGGGCAGGTGGGACGTGCTGCGGCGGAACGTCACCGCGATCGGAATGTTCGGCCTGCTCGGCGTGGCGCTGGCCCAGGTCTGCTTCTTCAACGCCGTGCGCTACCTGCCGGTCGGCGTCGCGCTGCTGCTGGAGTACCTGGGCATCATCCTTGTCGTCGGGTGGATGTGGCTGCGGCACGGGCAGCAGCCGCGCCGGCTCACCGTGGCCGGGTCGGTGGCCGCCCTGGCCGGGTTGGCGTTCGTGCTGGACCTCACCGGCACCGCCAACTTCCACCCGGTGGGCGTGCTCTGGGGGCTGGGCGCCGCGTTCGGCCTCGCCGGCTACTTCGTGCTCGCCGGTCGGGTCGATTCCCGGCTGCCCTCGGTCGCCATGGCCAGCGGCGGGATGGCCGTCGGCGCCGCCGTGCTGCTCCTCATCGGGCTGACCGGTCTGCTGCCGCTGCGTGCCACCTTCGGCGAGGTCACCTTCGCCGGACAGCGCACCAGCTGGCTGCTGCCCATCGCCGGGCTCTCCCTGGTGGCCGCCGTGATCGCGTACCTGGCCGGGATCGCCGGCACCCGCATCCTCGGCCCCCGGCTCTCGTCGTTCGTCGGGCTGACCGAGGTGCTCTTCGCGGTGCTGATCGCCTGGCTCTTCCTGGACGAACTGCCCACCGCCTGGCAGCTGTTCGGTGGTGGGCTGATCGTCGCCGGGGTGGCCCTGGTGCGGCTCGACGAGCTGCGCGGGCCGGCAGCGGAACCCCCGCCTGCCTCGCCCGAGCCGGTGCTGGTGGCCGACGGTCGTTAAGACAGTGGGCACCGTGCTGACGGTGGTGTGTCCACGATGGCTGACCCGCCGGCAGCGCTGGCCGACCTGCCCGGTGTGCCGTCTGACCTGCCCGCCATGCCGTCCGACCGGCCACTGACGCCGCCCGATGTGCCGGAATTGCGCGTCGATCCGGGTGGGGCACGCGTCGACCCGGGTGGATGAAGGAGAGATTCACCGCCATAGCGGGCGTTCAGCTGGCGTAAATCCGTCGGGTGTTGTGTGATGGCTGCCACGTCCCTCAACGAGAGGATCCGATGTGGTGAGCAAGCGCTTCACCGCCGGTGCCGTCGCGACCGCGACAGTGCTGGCACTTACGGCGACGGGGTTGGGTGTACCGGCCAGCGCCGCGCCGACCAGCTCCGGCACCTTCACGGTCGTCGCCGAGGACGGCGTCGCCGCCGACACGGCGATCGCGGCGATCCGCGCGGCCGGCGGCACGGTGGTGTCCCGGTCCGACGAGGTCGGCATGTTCCAGGTCACCAGCGACCGGGCGGACTTCGCCGCACGGGCGACCGCCGCCCCGACGCTGATCGGCGCCACCGAGCAGAAGGCCATCGGCCGTAAGCCGAAGCTGGATCGGGTCGAGCAGGAAAACCAGCTGATGGCCGCCAAGGCCGCCGCCGGTGCCGCTGCCAAGAAGGGCGCCAGGCTGGACCCGCTCGACGAGAAGCTCTGGGGCCTGGAGATGATCCGGGCCGACAAGGCGCGCAAGATCGAGCCAGGTGACCGTCGGGTGACCGTCGGCGTGCTGGACACCGGCGTCGACGCCAGCAACCCGGACATCGCGCCGAACTTCAACTGGGCGCTGTCGCGCAACTTCGCGCCGGACATGACCGACGTGGACGGCGCCTGCGAGGTGCCGAGCTGCCTCGACCCGGTCGGCACCGACGACGGCGGGCACGGCACCCACGTGGCCGGCACCATCGGCGCCGCGGCGAACGGCTTCGGCCTCTCCGGCGTCGCCCCGAACGTCTCGCTGGTCGAACTGAAGGGTGGCCAGGACTCCGGCTACTTCTTCCTCGACCCGGTGGTCAACGCCCTGGTCTACGCCGGCCGGTCCGGGATCGACGTGGTCAACATGTCGTTCTACGTCGACCCGTGGCTCTACAACTGCACCGCCAACCCCGCCGACTCGCCGGAGGACCAGGCCGAGCAGCGGGCCATCATCAAGGCGATGAAGCGGGCGCTGGTCTTCGCCCACAACAAGGGCGTCACCCTGGTCGGGGCGCTCGGCAACAACAACGAGGACCTCGGCGCCCCGCGCACCGACGTCACCAGCCCGGACTACGGCGCCGACCCGTACCCGCGTCCGATCGACAACGAGAGCTGCTGGGACCTGCCCACCGAGGGCCCGCACGTGATCGGCGTGTCGTCGATCGGCCCGTCCGGCAAGAAGTCGGACTTCTCCAACTACGGCACCGAGCAGATCTCGGTCGCCGCGCCGGGCGGTTGGTTCCGGGACGGATTCGGCACCGACACGTTCCGCACGGACGCCAACATGACCCTCTCGTCGTACCCGAAGCACGTGCTCCAGGAGGAGGGCTCGGTCGACGCCGCCGGCAACATCGTCGCCGGCTTCGAGCAGTCGGTCTTCAAGCAGTGCAAGGCCAACGGTGAGTGTGGCTACTACACCTACCTCCAGGGCACCTCGATGGCGTCCCCGCACGCCGCCGGCGTCGCCGCGCTGATCGTCAGCCGGTACGGCAAGCCGGAGCGCCGGGGTGGCTTCGGCATGTCGCCGGACCTGGTCGAGCAGCACCTCTACCGGACGGCGGCCGAGCACGCCTGCCCAGAGCCGCGGCTGCAGCAGTACCGCAATGAGGGCCGGGACGAGACCTTCGACGCCTACTGCGCCGGCGGGGTCAACTTCAACGGCTTCTACGGGTACGGGATCGTCGACGCCTACGCGGCGGTGAAGACCCCGCTCAAGCCGAACGCCCGACCGTAACGTGATCAGGTGGGGCCCGGTCGACGCAGGTCGACCGGGCCCCGTCGCGTTCCCGGGCCCGGCGGTGCAGGGCGCCGGCTGGCGCGGTGCGCGGCGGCACCTCTTGATCGACTCGAGTTCCTTGAAGGCGGGGTGTCATCGGCGGGCGGACCGCACGATTTCCAGGAACCCGAGTGGACCTTGTCGCCTCGGGTCGCGGCGGCCGCCACGCCCGTACCGCCCCTCGCCCTGGTCCGGGTAGGGGCGTCACCTGCGCCATCCCCGATCGGTCAGCGCGCCGCGCACCTCGCGGAGCACCGCCGGGAACTCGGCGTGCAGGCGTCGGCTGGTCACGTGCAGCACCAGCCACCCGGCGCCGACGAGCAGGTTCAGCCGGCGGCGATCGCGGTGCAGCTGGTCAGCGTCGGCGTGCCACTGCCCGTCGTACTCGACGGCTACCCGGTACTCCGGCCAGGCCAGGTCGGGATGCAGGACGACGCCGTTGGGCAGGGGTACCGGATGCTGGACGACCGGTCGCGGCAGCCCACCAAGCGCCAGCCGGACGCGCAGGTGCGACTCCGG
The DNA here is from genome assembly GCF_053599835.1 of Micromonospora sp. NPDC005163. Taxonomy (NCBI): domain Bacteria; kingdom Bacillati; phylum Actinomycetota; class Actinomycetes; order Micromonosporales; family Micromonosporaceae; genus Micromonospora; species Micromonospora sp. NPDC005163. The sequence goes on along the minus strand of NZ_JBSFYP010000004.1, from coordinate 60,291 downwards.
CGGAGATTCTGCCCCGCCATCAGCCAGATCGAAGAGCCACCGTGCCCGTCGCCCACCGGGCAGGTTCGCGTTGCGAGCGGCCACGTCGGCCAGCGTGTCGCGATTGGTCAGCCCTAGCCCGAGCAGCGCGTCGACGATGGCGACCGCGCGGATCGGATCGAGCCAGACGGCGGTCTCCCAGGCAGCTCGCCCGGGGTCGGAACGGGGGATCGCGCCGCCCGGGTCCCAGACCGGTCCCAGCGCGGCGGCCGCCCCCCGTTCGTCGCCCGGTCTGACCGCCACCGTGCTGCCCGGCCTGGCCGCCGCCGCACGCTGCCGGGGCGGTTGCCGTGTCGGGCGTGGTGACAGTCCTGCTCCCGCCGGTGAAAGCCCTGCCGCTGGTGAAAGCCCGGCCGACGGTAGGCGTCCTGATTCCCGCGGACGTCCTGTCTGCGCAGGGGTCGCGGCCTCCTCTCGCGGGCGGACGTCGAGGGGCGGGGTGATGGCATTGGCGTGCACGCGCAGGCCGCGCTGTGCGCCGATCCGCAGCGGTCTGGGCACGAGGACGTGAACGTCGTCGGTGAAGGCGGCGGCGTGTTCGACGCCGTGCAGGTATGCGGCCGACGGGCCTCCGACCGCCACCCCGGGTGGTAGCCGGAGGAGGGCAGCGCGACAGGCCAGGGTGTGGTCCCGGTCGAGCCGCGCGTCGGCGTAGACGTCGTGGCGCAGTCGCACCCAGGCGGCGCTGCGCAGTTGGTGCTCGGTGAGCAGGCCATCCCGGATCGCGTCGGAGCCGCGGAAGACCTGCCAGGTCAGAGTCTCGGGTCGGTGCGGACGTGGCGGCATGCCAGGCAGCGTGCCGACCGCCGAGTGGCCGCCGAAACCCCTGTGGACAACCCCGACCGGACGTCCGACCGGTCCCTGTGGACAACCGCGGATCGACCGGCCGATCTTGCTATGGCACAGGTGGTGATCGACTCGCGTTCCTGGAAGTCGGGCTGTCGCGGCCACCCGGACACCACGATGTCCGGGAACCCGAGTCGACCAAGCCGCAGCGTGTCAGCGGAGGGCGGTGGCGACGGCCGTGGCGGCGGCAAGGACCTGGGTGCCGACCGTCTCGACGTCCAGCGGGGCGAGCGCGACCACGCCGACACTCGCCTCCAGTCCGGGTACGCCGAGCACCGGCGCGGCCACCCCGTACGCGCCGGACTGCAACTCGCCGCTGCTGCTCACCGGTCCCGCCGCCCCGGCACGCCCGGCCAGGATGGCCCGGCCCGCCGCCCCCAGGTCCAGCGGATGCCGCGCCCCGGTCCGGTACGCGACGTGGAACGACGTCCAGCTCGGCTCGACCACGGCCAGGGCGACGCCTTCGCCACCCTCGACCACGGTCAGGTGTGCCGTGGCGCCGGCATGCTCGGCGAGCCGGCGCAGGGCGGGCAGCGCTCCCTCGGCCAGCAGCGGCTGGGCGCGCCGGGCCAGGTGCAGCACTCCCGCGCCGAGGCGGAGGCGGCCGTCGGCGTCGCGGCGCAGCATTCCGTGCCCGGTCAACGGGCCGACCAGCCGGTAGACGGCCGCTCGCCCGATGCCGAGCTGGTTCGCCACCTCGGTGACGGTCAGCCCGGCCGGCGCTTCGGCGACCAGGTGCAGCAGCCGTAACCCGCGGTCCAGGGTCTGTGCCGTCTCGCCGGCCCGCCCGACAACCGCGTCGGCTCGGCCGGCGGGGGCGCTGGGGCTGGCCGGCGGCTCACCGGGGCGTGCGGTCGCATCCACGCCTGGCAGCGTACGACCCGGCACCGGCGGACCCGGACAGGCGTGGACGGCTACCCTTGTACGGTGACGCTACGCCTGTATGACACCGCCACCCGATCGGTGCGGGACTTCGTCCCGCGGGAAGCCGGCAAGGTGGGGGTCTACCTGTGTGGTCTCACTCTCCAGGCCCCGCCACACATCGGTCACCTTCGCTCTGGCGTCAACTACGACGTGCTGCGCCGCTGGTTGCTGACCGCCGGCTACCAGGTCACCTTCATCCGCAACGTGACCGACATCGACGACAAGATCCTGGTCAAGGCGGGGGAGCAGGGCCGGCCGTTCTGGTCCATCGCGTACGCCAACGAGCTGATCCTCGCCGAGTCGTACCGGGCGTTGAACGTGTTGGCGCCCACCTACGAGCCCCGCGCCACCGGGCACATCCCCGAGATGCACGAGCTGATCACCAAGTTGATCGCCGACGGGCACGCCTACCCGGCCACCGACGGCTCCGGCGACGTCTACTTCGACGTGGCCTCCTGGCCGGCGTACGGGTCGCTGTCGGGTCAGTCGCCGGACGCGATGCAGTCGGCCGGTGACGCGCCGGACCGGGGCAAGCGCGACCCGCGCGACTTCGCGCTCTGGAAGGGCGCCAAGCCCGACGAGCCGGCGGACGCCTACTGGCCCTCGCCGTGGGGGCTGGGCCGCCCGGGCTGGCACATCGAGTGCTCGGCGATGTGCTGGCGCTACCTGGGCCCGGAGTTCGACATCCACGGCGGCGGGCTCGACCTCACCTTCCCGCACCACGAGAACGAGATCGCCCAGTCCCAGGCGGCCGGGCTGCCGTTCGCCCGCCACTGGGTGCACCACGGGCTGCTCAGCATCGGCGGAGCCAAGATGGGCAAGTCCGCCGGCAACGCGCTGGGCCTGGCGTACGTGGACTCGCTCGGGGTGCGGCCCGTCGAGCTGCGCTACTACTACGCCGCAGCGCACTACCGCTCGATGATCGACTACTCGGAGGACGCGCTGCGCGACGCGGCCACCGCGTACCGCCGGATCGAGGGTTTCGTGCAGCGGGCCGCCGAGCGGGTCGGCGCCGGGCAGTTCGGCGAGCTGCCGAGCGGCTTCGTCGCGGCAATGGACGACGACCTCAACACCTCCGCCGCGCTCGCCGTGCTGCAACAGCAGATCCGGGACGGAAACACCGCGCTGAGCACCGGCGACGATGTGACCGTCCGCACCACCCTGGCCGCAGTACGGCCGATGCTGGATATCCTCGGGATCGACCCCCTCGACCTGGCCTGGACCGGTGGCGGCCGCTCGGATGATCTGCGTGCCGTGGTGGACTCCCTGATCGCGCTGGCCCTGGAGCAGCGCGCACAGGCCCGGGGCCGCAAGGACTGGACTGCCGCCGACGCGGTACGCGACCAGCTCAAGCTGGCCGGCGTGGTGGTCGAGGACACACCCCAGGGCCCCCGTTGGACTATTGGAGAGCAGGACTGATGGCCGGCAACTCGCAGCGCCGTGGCCGGCGACTGACGCCGAAGGCGGGCGCCCCCAAGGGCACCGGCGGCAAGAACAAGGATTCGCTGGCCGGGCGGGGGCGCACCCTGCCCGCCGACGAGCGGCCGTGGCACAAGGGCTACTCGGGCACCGAGAAGCTGCCCCAGCGCACCGCCTGGAAGCAGGACAAGGAGCGCCGGGCGGCGGCCGAGGAGGGGCGTGCCCCGAAGATCGGCCAGCCCGGCAGCAAGGACACCACCTGGGGCAAGGGCGGTGGCCGGGGCGTTCCGGTCAACCGGGGCGGCACCGGCGGCCGGGGCGGCAAGCCCGCAGGTCGGTCCGGCCCGCGGGTCACGCCGGGGCGCAAGTCCAACCCGGCCAGGGACACTCCGGAGCTGCTGGTCGGGCGCAACCCGGTGCTGGAGGCGCTGCGCGCCCAGGTGCCGGCGACGGCGCTCTACACCGCCCAGGGCATCGACGTGGACGACCGGATCAACGAGATCATCCGGACCGCCGCCGACCGGGGCATCGCCAACCTGGAGATCAGCCGGGCCGAGCTGGACCGGATGACCGGCGGGGTGCTGCACCAGGGCGTCGGGTTGCAGGTGCCGCCGTTCGCGTACCAGCCGTTCGAGGACATGGTGGCCGCGGCCCTGGAGCAGCAGGCCCCGCTGCTGGTCGCGCTGGACGGTGTCACCGACCCGCGCAACCTGGGCGCGGTGATCCGCTCGGCCGCCGCGTTCGGCGCGCAGGGTGTCTTCGTACCCGAGCGTCGTGCCGCCGGGATCACGGCGACCGCCTGGCGGACCAGTGCCGGCGCGGCCGCGCGGGTGCCGGTGGCGCAGGTCACCAACCTGACCCGATCGCTGAAGGCGTGCCGCGACGCCGGCTTCATTGTCATCGGTCTGGACGCCGACGGTGACACCGAGCTCTACGACCTGGAGGCCGCCGTCGGCCCGCTGGTGGTCGTGGTCGGCTCCGAGGGGCGCGGGCTTTCCCGGCTGGTCGGGGAGACCTGCGACCTGACCGTCAGCATCCCGATGATCTCCGAGGTCGAGTCGCTCAACGCCAGCGTGGCCGCCGCGGTCACCCTGGCCGAGGTCGCCCGCCGACGCGCCGCCGAGCAGTAGACGAGCGTCATCGAGGCCCCGTTCCCCGCATACTCCGGGGGACGGGGCCTCATCGTGTCCGGCGGCGGGATCGACCGGGTCCGGAGATGCCACAGGGGCGGCCCGCCGAAGCGGACCGCCCCTGTCGGTACGGCGTTACGTCAGATCCGGCTGCCGGTGGTGGCGTGGAAGACGTGGCTGCGGCCGGTGCGCGGCTTGACGAACACGGTGTCACCCATGTTCGGCATGCTGCGTCGGTCGGTGCGGACGACGAAGCGCTCCGAGTTGCCACCCAGCGCGGCGTGACCGTAGATGTTGGCGTCCGAGCCGAGGTCCTCGACGAGTTCGACCACGACCGGCATGCCACCCTCGGTCGGGCTGACCAGGTCGCAGTCCTCCGGGCGGAAGCCCACCGTCACCTTGCCGTCGCCGCCCTCGGCGCGGGCCGCCTCGACCTGCTCGCGCGTCAGCGGGATCTGCAGCTCGGCGAACTCGGCGCCCTGCTCGTTCAGCGGCACGGTCTTGATGTTCATGGCGGGGGAGCCCATGAAACCGGCGACGAAGACGTTGGCCGGGGTGTCGTAGAGCGCCCGCGGGGTGTCCACCTGCTGGAGGACGCCATCCAAGAGCACCGCGACCCGGTGGCCCATGGTCATGGCCTCGACCTGGTCGTGCGTGACGTAGACCGTGGTGACGCCCAGCTTGGCCTGCAGCGACGCGATCTGGGTACGGGTCTGCACGCGCAGCTTGGCGTCGAGGTTCGACAGCGGCTCGTCCATGAGGAAGACCTGCGGCTCGCGGACGATCGCCCGGCCCATCGCGACGCGCTGACGCTGACCACCGGAGAGCGCCTTCGGCTTGCGGCCGAGGTACTCCTCCAACTGGAGCAGCCCGGCCGCCTCCTTCACCCGCCGGTCGATCTCCGACTTGGAGGTCTTGCGCAGCTTGAGGGCGAACGCCATGTTCTCGTACACCGTCATGTGCGGGTAGAGGGCGTAGTTCTGGAAGACCATCGCGATGTCGCGGGCCTTGGGGGGCAGGTGGGTCACGTCACGCTGGTCGATGTAGATCGAGCCGGCGTCGACGTCCTCCAGCCCGGCGAGCATGCGCAGGCTGGTGGACTTGCCACAACCGGAGGGGCCGACCAGGACGAGGAACTCGCCGTCGCCGATCTCGAGGTCCAGCTCGTTGACGGCGGGACGCTCGGTGCCCGGGTAGATTCGGGACGCCTTGGAATAGGTGACCGTAGCCATGGTGAAGCGCTTCCTTTCACCGGCAGGAACGTGCCGGACGATCCGAGTGAAGGAGCGACCGGCACATGTCCGTGCCGGTCAACGGACGGCGGGCCGATCGCGTGGCGGCCGGCCTGTCGTCCGTGTCACTGCACCGTAAACGGGTTTCCCCGCGCTGCCAAGGCGGGGGCGCACCGGAAGTGGCGCACGGCCTACGCAATACGGTCAGTCGGGCACGGTCATGCATCAATCGACGCATGGCGCGTCCGTGGGAGGCCGTATTGGCGTCGGGTTGTTGACGTTTCCCGTGCTCGGGAGCCCTCGCGAGCGGGATATCCAGACGTCACTCGCTATGCTGACTTCGACGCACGCGCCCCTGTAGCTCAGCTGGCCAGAGCACTCGCCTTGTAAGCGAGATGTCGCCGGTTCGATCCCGGCCGGGGGCTCCAATTCCACCAGGCATTTCCCGACGGGCACTGCCATGGGTCGGCCGGTTGACAGCAACGCTGACAGCAACGCGATTCACGAGAGCTTCCCGTCGAGCTTGCAAAGCGCCTGACGCATCGCATCGAGGTTGGCGTGAGCGTAGACCTTGAGGGTGATCTTTACATCGGCGTGCCGGAGATCGTGCAGGCGGACACCAGGCAGTCCGGCGGCCTCGCGGAGCCGGGCGAACGAGCGGCTGAGGTTGGTGGGCTCTATGGGGGTGCCCCGCTTCGAGGGAAAGACAAGGTCATGGTCCTCCCACACCTCGGCGAGTGCGGCCCGCGACGACTACGACGTGACGCAACAACCCGAGGACGCAGAGGGCCTCTCAGACCTCTAGGCAGGGAAGAAGATGCCCCCTCCGATCGAGCACGTCGACAAGATGAAGGACCACTGGTGGTGGCGGCCAGGCTGGCGTGCGGGCCGGCACTTCTACGCCTGCCACTTCACGATGGGCGAGTACGCCAAGCTCGGGGAGCTGGTGCAGCGCTACCAGATGGCACTACGACCGTTTCCCGGGCTCGACCTCATCCCCTCAACGTGGCTTCACCTGACCATGCAGGGGATCGGATTCGTGGACGACCTGGACGATGAGCAGGTCGCCCGGTTGACCTACGGGATCAGGGAAGAGCTTGCAGAGCTACCCGCACCGGTCGTCACCTTCCACCGCCCTGTCGTCAGACCGGAGGCTGTCTACCTGCCTGCGAACCCGCCAACACCCATCGCGGCGGTACGTCACGCGGTAAGAGATGTCATCAGCCGCGTCCTGGGCACCGGCAACGTCGAGCTGGCACCCGAGCACGTCCAGGGCTACCGCCCTCATGTGAGCCTTGCCTACTCCAACACAGCGCAAGCCGCGGAACCCGTCGCGGCAGCGCTGGCACGAGTGGAGGCGAAGCCGGTCGTGGTGACTCTTCAGCATCTAGGGCTCCTTGAGTTCCACCGCGACTACCGGATGTATCAGTGGATCCGGTCGGAGCAGGTGCGTATCGGGCGGTGACCAGCGCGATGCATTAGAACGTTTGTACGATCTTCTTGTGAAGGAGCTGGTGGAGCGCTGGTGGAACGGGACTTGGGGGCGATTGACCCGGCGTGACGTGTGGCTCGCCCGCGAGGTCCGGTGGCACGTCGTCGCCAGGTCCGGCGACTCAGAGACGGGCAAGGTGCTGCGGTGGGAGTTCGACACCGAGGACGAGGCCCGGCAGATGGTGAAGCGTCTCGTCCAGGCCGACGGCGGCCAGTGGCGCGAGCAGACCGGCGACGCAGCTACACAGCCCCCGAGGTGAGTCCGGCCGGCTGCCGGCGATGTCGAGTCTCAGGACCTCTGTGACGGATTAGTCTCGGGACCTTCGTGACAGATGCGGCTAGACGATCAGGTAGCCGGCGCGGAGAAGGCGATTAGGGCGGTGCCCGCCACGAGCACGATGATGCCGGTCACCCAACCGATGAGCAGGCCCAGTCCAAGGCCGCGATCGCCGCGTATGACCATCACACTGCCCGTCACGGCGCAGCAGGCGAACAAGGCCAGCTGAAGGAGTATTACCAGGCAGTCCACCATGAACAGCGAGTCCGGGCTTGCGTTGTAGACAAACGTGTAGAACGAGAGAAGCCATAGGCCGCTTGCGGGCAGGTGGCCGGCGAGGGCGATGCCGATACCGGCGGAGATCCGCCCACGTTTGGCCGACGGTGAGCGTGGCGGCAACTCCGCGGGCAGCGGTGGTGCCCCTTGCGGTCCTGTCTGCTCCGGATCCGTGCAAGGCGGTGGCGGAGTGGCCATCACAAGCAGCCTGCTCGGCTGAGTCTCACCAGCCACGCCCTGCCACCGCTTGGAGAAGTCCGGAGCATGCCCGAAGCCTACGGAGAGCTGATGGGGGCGTTTGCCCCGCCGCCGACACCGCCGCGCTACTCGGCCCAACGCCTAGTGGATGGAGCTGAGATGCGTCGCGGATCCCAGGCTCCGCAGAGCGTCACGCAGGTCCCGAGACCGATCTGTCACGCAGGTCCCGAGACAGGACAGCCGGCTGCCGGCGAAGTGGTTCAAAGTTTCTGTGCGTCTTCAAGGCGGCCCTGAACGGGCCGCACGCGCCGTCGCCAGGGCGCGCGGCCTGCACTCCGCTGCCGCTCCGCTCCGGCCACGCAACACGCCCAGCGGCTGGCGCGGAAGCGGGAAAGCCCGGAGGGCCGCCGCAGAACGACAGGGCGTTGGGGGCGAGAGTTGGTGGGCCGGCAGCCGGCCGGGGCGCGGCGGCCGTCGTGCCGGCGCGCCGTTGGACGGGTCACCGCCGGCCGTGGTGGGGATGCGGCGCGGAGGATGCGGGGCCGCCCCTCCGGCCTCAAGGGCGCTTCGCATCGCTGCGCGACGGCCCTGCGGGCCGCCCTTGACCCCGCAGCCTCTGCGACCCCTCGGGCCGGCGTTGCCAAGGTGGGGCCTGCCCGTGATGCTCGCGCCGCATCCCCACCACGGCCTCGTCGCGCGTCGACCCATCGCGGCGTTCCAACGAGCCGTCAAGGTGACCTTCACGCAGGTCCAGAGGCAATCAGCAAGCGCCGTTGCCCAACGACGGCGCACGTGATTTGTGCCTGATGATCGATCGCGCTCACGATGACAGGCATGCGCAAGCTTGTACTCGCGATCCTTCTGCTCGCGATGCTCACCGGCTGCTTCGGGGAGTCATGCCGCACCTACGCGCCCGCGGCGTCGATGACGCCGGCCGACGTCGTTGGATCTTGGCAGCATGAAGCGAGTGGTGCACTCCTGCACTTCGCGGCCGACGGCAGTTTCGAGGCGTCAGACATCGCTGAGAGGCTCTATTCGGGTGACCTGGAGAAGTATCGACCGTCACCCTTCGACCAGTCGCGAGACCGCCTGGATGGCTCCGGTACCTGGCAGCTTGAGCGCGACAAGAGCGGGGCGATGTCCGTCATCAATCTACGGATCACCGCACTCTCCGTCGGTCCTCGGACTGTCCCGGAGAGCCGCATTACATCCCTCTATGCCCAACTGGGCGAGTCCACCGTTGTCCTGGGAGGCATTGGCCGGACACACGCGAAGTGCTCGAATGACTGCAAGCCAGCACCCGAGTCGACCGCTCCCGGCGAAGGCCGTCGTAGCCCCACCCGGTAGGGGACAGGGACACCGGTTGGGTGACCAAGTGGGTGACGACGGGTACGACCGAGGCCGGACGCCCATGGACGTTGACGGACCGTTGGGGCAGCTCAGCCTTGCGGCTTGCGCAGCTCCTCGCCGCCCGGTCGTTCTTTCGCACCGAAGAGGTCGTGGTCAGGGACAATGCCTCGGTGCGCCACCGTGGCAGCAGCCTTGCCTTCTGGTCTCTGGTGCTAGCGGAGACCTTCGGTGAGGATGCCACCGAGGACCGCCTTGTCAGCGATACCGACCACAAGCGGGCCATCTCGAACCTCTGCCGGCTCCTCCGCGAGTTTCTCGGGCAGCAAGCGTCGACCGTCGACCAGCGCTAAGCGGCGGTGGCCCTGATGCTGTCGACAGCAACGATGACAGCAACAGGGCCAGACGGGTGGGGGCGAGGCCGGAAAGCTGCGGACCAACGCCCGACGTCAAAGACGTGCACGGATCGCGCCGGACGAAGCGCAGAGTTCTTGTAAGCGAGATGTCGCCGGTTCGATCCCGGCCGGGGGCTCCAATATTCCATCGGCTTCTCACGGCGAGCGTCGCCGTGAGCCGGCCGCGACCTTTACGTCGCCTGGTCGAAGTGAGCCCGACACCCAGTGAAGGTCGGGATGGACGTCAGCTGTCGGCCGGGGGCTTGCTAGTAGGGGTCAGAGGGATCGGCGCAGCCGCGCCGGCCGTGGGGTGGAGTGCGCGCAACTCGCCGAGATGTCGGGCAAGCGGGCAGGTTGAACCGCCATCACGCGAACAAAGCTATCGAGCAACCGATGGCGACGAGGGCTCCGTAAAATGGAGCAACTGACCATGAGAGCCACACAGTGGCGTTGGGAAACCAGCGTCTGAGGCGCAATCGGATTCGTTGTCCGCGGGTAGCCGCGGCAGGAACCGGATCGTCGGCGTCAGAAGGGTCGAGTGAGAATAGGGGGACGTTTCGCGTCCCACGCGCTACCGCGTCATAGAGTCGCCGGTATGCCTTCTCCTGCCGCAGGTAATTCGCGTCGAGGAAACCGAACAGGAGTGCGGCTGCGATTCCTAGCGCGGCAACGAGGTCTGCGTTCCGGGTCAATGCGTACCCGTACGTTGCGGTCACCACCGGGAGCAGCCAACCCTTGGCCGTCGAAGATGCTGAGGACATACGCGTCACGACCGCCTGGATGTAGTCCAGGTGCTTCCGCCGATCGTCGGGATCGACGGCTATCACGTCAACCGGTTGCATCACTCCCCACCAACCTTCCGGCACTCGTCTCGGAGTCGCTCCCAGACGTCATCCTTCTGCGTCTCCGAGTAACTGGTTTCTGAGGGCCAAATGCGTCCCATTTGGTCGCCGGACCAGCGGGGGACCACATGGATGTGCAAGTGGGGCACGGTCTGGGTGGCAACCGCGCCGTTCGACTGGATTATGTTCAATCCTTCCGGCTCGGTCGCGCACTTCACCGCATGCGAGAGCTTCAACGTGATGCGCGCCAGGTGGGCGGCGGCTTCTTCGTCCAGTGACCAGATGTCGGGGATGTGATCACGCGGCACCACGAGGGTGTGGCCCAAAGTCGCCGGCTCCAGTGGAAAGAAGGCAACCACGCGCTCGTCGCGATAGACCTCTCGGGTGTCCGGGGTCTCGCGCAGAACGATTTCGCAGAATGGACAGTCGGCCTTGACGTTCATCGTGAACGGATCCCGCCTTGCCCTGACCGCCACTCAAAGTGGGCTGACCTGGCCAAACTACTCCCTCTCCGGATGGGCGTGACTCGCTCGCGTCCCTGGGTGTCGCCCCCTCATGCCCTGCTTTCTTGAGAGTTCGCAAATGCTCGTCCCCGCATCAGGGTAGGGCAGCCGGCGGCTGATACGTATCGCCCAGAACCGACACTCTGCAAGTGCGGCCGAGGAGTGCGGCGTAAAGCATGTCAAAGTATCGCATTATGTCGCTTTGCCCGACCGCGCGCGAGCGGTAACCGTCGGCACCCGCCGTATGCTGGGCGGCAGCACGAGCGTGGGCGGCCGACCCGCGACGATGTCGTCCAGCCAAGGGGTGCACGCGAGCCGATGAGTCGCGCGGTGGAGGAGTCGAACCGGGCGATGCTGCGTGCCCGGGACGCGATGGACCGGGCGTACGCCCAGCCGCTGGACATCCCCGCGCTGGCCCGGATCGCGCACGTCTCCGAGGCGCACTTCATCCGGACCTTCCGGGCCACCTTCGGTGAGACCCCGCACCGCTACCTGCAACGTCGGCGGGTCGAGCGGGCGATGGCGCTGCTGGTGGAGACCGATCGCGACGTGACCGACATCTGTTACGCCGTCGGCTTCGGCAGCCTGGGCACGTTCAGCCGGACGTTCCGGCAGATCGTCGGGGCGTCGCCCTCGGAGTTCCGCCGCCGCTCGGCGCCGGTGAACGTGCCGTCCTGCTTCGCCAAGGCTTGGACCCGACCCAGCAGTTTTGGATAAGCACCAGGTCAGGCACTGCGTCTAGCGTGGTTCCCATGACGATGAACGCGATCAGCCGCTCCCAGATCTACGTCCTCGACCAGGACGAGGCGCTCGACTTCTACGTGAACAAGCTTGGCATGGAGCTCAACACCGACCAGGACCTCGGCTTCATGCGCTGGCTGACGGTCAACCTGCCCGGCGACCCGGAGCGCGAGGTTCTGCTGGAGAAGCCGGGCCCGCCGGCGATGGACCCGGCCACCGCCGCGCAGGTCCGGGAGCTGCTCACCAAGGGTGCGCTGGGTGGCTCGCTCTTCATGACCACGGACGACGCCCACAAGACGTACGAGGAACTGGTGGCCAAGGGGGTCGAGATCACCGACGAGCCGACCGAGCGCCCGTACGGGATCGACTTCGGCGTCCGGGATCCGTTCGGCAACCGGATCCGCATCGGCCAGATGTTCCCCCGGGCCTGAGGGGCAGACCGATGAGCCAGGCGGTTCCGCTCTCCGGGGTCCGACCGGCCACCGCCGGCCGGGACCGTGCGTTGCTGGTCGGTGGTGTCGTCGCCGGCCCGATCTTCGCCGGCTCGGCGCTGCTCCAGGCGCTCGCCCGGGACGGCTTCGATTTCCGGCGGCACCCGGTCAGCGTGTTGAGCACCGGTGAGCTGGGCTGGGTCCAGATCGCCACGTTCCTGGCCACCGGGGTGCTGTGCGTGGCGGCCGCCGGGGCGCTCCGGCGCTCCACCGGCGCCGGTTCGGTGTGGCCGTCCCGGCTGCTCGCCCTGTACGGGCTGGGTCTGGTGGGCGCGGGGATCTTCAGTGCCGACCCGGCCGACGGGTTTCCCGCCGGCACGCCCCGGGGCGCCGGCCAGATCAGCTGGCACGGCGGCCTGCACTTCCTGGTGGCGGCGGTCTCCTTCGTGTCGCTGATCGCGGCGACGGTGGTGGTCGGCCGGCGGGCGGCGCGGCACGGGGCGCGGGGCAGGGCGGGTTACAGCCTGGCGACCGGCGCGTTCTTCGCGGTGTCCTGGGTGACGCTGATCGTCCGGCCGGCTCCGGCCGTGATGGTGGCCTTCGGCCTGGCGGTGACGGCCGGCTGGCTCTGGGTGTCGGTCACGTTCGCGCGGGCGGCCTCCGGCCGGGTGGACTGAAACGTTTGGCGGCATACCGGGAGGCGCGGGGTAGATCCCGCGCCTCCCGGTGTGCTGAGGTGTGGGACATGATCACCCGGCTGCTGTACATCGCCCGGCACGCGGAGCAGGAGGACGCGGCGACCGAGTCGCCGGAGGCCGGCCTGTCGGAGCGCGGCCGGCGGCAGGCCAGGCTGCTCGGCGAGCGGCTGCGGGGCCGGTCGTTCGCTGCCGTGCACCACGGGCCGCTGCGTCGGGCCGCGGAGACCGCCGAGCTGGTCGCCGCGTCGCTGCCCGGGGTTCCGGTGTACGCGAGCGAGCTGGCCGGCGACCACCTCCCGCACGACACGGACGCCGCCGACCTGCCGCCCGCGTACGCCAGGTTCCTGGGCCAGTTCTCGGCGGCCGAGCGGGTCGACGGGCCGCGGGTGACGGCGGCGGCGGTACGGCGGTGGACCGGCCCGGTCGCCGGTGACGCCGAGGGCGCGGGCGGCGCCGAGCCGGTCCGTGAGCTGGTCGTGACGCACAGCTTTCTGATCGCCTGGCTGGTCCGGCACGCCCTGGACGCACCGGGGCGGCGGTGGGTGGGCTTGAACCACCACAACGCGGGGCTGACCGTCATCCGGTACGGGACGGCCGCACCGCCGAACCTGGTCGCCTTCAACGATGTGGCGCACCTGCCGGCGGAGCTGCGCGGCACGGGTCTGCCGCCGGACTACCTGGTCTGAGTCGCCGGAGCCCGGTCGGGCGATCAGCTGGTGGCCCGCAGGAGCAGCTCGACCAGCGCCCGGGTGGCCGGGGGCGGGGTGGGATCGGCGGGGCAGTCGACGTAGCCGGTCTCGACGGCGCCGACGGTCAGCCGGTAGGTGAACGCGTCCGCACAGCCGGTGGGTGTGGTCGGGCGGCGGGCCTCGGCGGCCAGCCGGGGGTCGGCGGCGAGCCCGCGCAGCCGGCCGAGGTCGGCGGGGTCGAGCCGGCCGGTACGCCGTCCGCCGGCCCGGTCCACCAGTGTCCATCTGCCGTCGGATTCCACTGTCACGGCGTCGCCGCGCCCGGCGAAGCCGCCGGAGCGGAACAGCATCACGCGGGTGGCCGCGCTGCCGGTGGCCTCGGGGCCGGTCGGTACGGGGACGCCCGGAGTGGTGGGGACGGCGGTCGGCGGCGGGGTGCCGGTGGCCGGGCCGGTCGGTCCCGGGCCGACGGTGGCGGTGGCCTGGTCCGGTGCGGTGCCGGCTCGGTCAGCGCTGGTGCATCCGGCCAGGAGGGCGACCAGTAGCGCGGCGGTGACGCCGGTCGTCGAGGCGGGTCTCATGCCGCTCGGACGTACGGCTGCGGCCGACGGTTCCCTCGTCGCCACCCTCATCCGAACGGTCACTGTCGATGTCTGGGAGCGGTCCAGGCCTTCTCTTTTCCTCAACACATCGTTATATCTACATGTGTGACTACCCCCGTCACAATCTTTCTCCTTTCAGGAGGGCACGTGAAACGACCCCTCGCCGCCGTCGGCGCAGCGCTGCTCACCAGCGGCCTGCTGACCTGCGTCGCCACCGCGGCGCATGCGGCTCCGCCCACCGCCCCCGCTCCGGACGCCTCCACCCCGGCCCCGGCAGCGACCGTCCTTCGGACGAACCCCGGTGCAGTCCAGGGTTCGAGCGCCGAGTCCTACCAGGTGCACAGCACCAAGGTCGACGCCACCGGTGCCACGCACACCCGCTACACCCGGAGCTATCAGGGGCTGCGCGTCTACGGTGGTGACTTCGTCATCCACGCCGCGCCGAACGGCAGCTACGCCGGCAGCTCGGTCGGCCTGGCCGCGCCGCTGACCATCGGCACCACGGCCAAGGTCACCGCTGCGGCGGCGAAGAAGGCGGCCCGTGCCGGGTTCACCGGCAAGGCCGAAGCCGTCGGCATTCCGGAGCTGTTCGTCGACGCCAGCTCCGGTCGGGGCAGGCTGGCCTGGGAGACGGTGGTGAGCGGCTGGCAGCCCGACGGGCAGACCCCGTCGCGGCTGCACGTGATCACCGACGCCACCACCGGCGGGGCCATCGGGTCGTACGACGAGATCGAGGCGGTGGCCGGCACCGGCAACAGCCTCTACTCGGGCACGGTCACCATCGACACGACGCTCTCCGGCAGCACGTACCAGATGATCGACCCGTCGCACGGCAACGGCTCGACCTGCGACATGAACAACGGCACGTCGAGCTGCACCACCTTCACCGACGCGGACAACACCTGGGGCACCGGGGCCAACTCCAACCGGCAGTCCGCCGGTGTGGACGCCCACTTCGGCGCCGCCAAGACGTTCGACTACTACAAGAACGTGCACGCCCGTAACGGCATCTTCGGCAACGGCACCGGCGTGCCGAGCCGGGTGCACTACGGCAACAACTACGTCAACGCCTTCTGGGACGGCTCCCGGATGACCTACGGCGACGGCTCGGGCAACTCCCGCCCGCTGGTCTCGCTCGACGTGGCCGCCCACGAGATGAGCCACGGCGTGACCGAGAACGTGGTCCCCGGCGACCTGACCTACTCCGGTGAGTCCGGAGGCCTCAACGAGGCCACCAGCGACATCTTCGGCAACATGGTCGAGTTCTACGCCAACACGTCCGCCGACCCCGGCGACTACCAGGTCGGCGAAAAGATCAACATCAACGGCAACGGCACGCCGCTGCGCTACATGTACAACCCGTCGCTGGACGGCTCGTCCGACAGCTGCTGGTCCACCAGCACCAAGAACAAGGACGTGCACTACTCCTCCGGGGTCGCCAACCACTTCTACTTCAACCTCGCCGAGGGCACCGGCGCCACCGCGTACGGCACCTCGCCGGTGTGCGGCTCCGCCCCCGCGATGACCGGCATCGGCCGGGCCAAGGCGGAGAAGATCTGGTTCCGGGCGTTGGACGTCTACTTCACCTCCAACACGGCGTACGTCAGCACCAGCAACCCGGCGAACACCGCCCGGGCATACAGCCTGCGGGCGGCCACCGACCTGTACGGCAGCTGCTCCGCCGAGTACAAGGCCGTGCAGGCCGCCTGGACCGCGGTGAACGTGGCCGGCAACGACGCGCCCTGCTCGACCGGCAACGACTTCTCCGTGTCGCTCTCGCCGACCGCCGGCTCGGTGAACCCGGGCGGCTCGGCCTCCACCACGGTCGCCACCGCGACCACCAGCGGCTCGGCGCAGACCGTGACGTTCTCCGCGTCCGGCCTGCCGACCGGGGCGAGCGCCGCGTTCAGCCCCTCCTCGGTGACCTCGGGCGGCTCGTCCACCCTCACCATCAGCACCTCGGCGGGCGCCCCGCCCGGCACCTACTCGGTCACCGTGAACGGCGCGGGCTCGGTCACCCGGAGCGCGACGTACACGCTGACCGTGAACGGCACCGGCGGCGGCTGCACCGCGCCGGGCCAGAAGCTGGCCAACCCCGGCTTCGAGTCCGGCGGGACCGGCTGGACGGCCACCTCCGGCGTGATCACCACCTCCAGCGGCCAGCCCGCCCGCACCGGCTCGTACAAGGCGTGGCTGGACGGGTACGGCAGCAGCCACACCGACACGCTCGCCCAGTCGGTGAGCCTGCCGTCCGGCTGCTCGTCTTACACGCTCAGCTTCTGGCTGCACATCGACTCGGCCGAGACCACCAGCAGCGTCGCGTACGACACGCTGCGCGTGCAGGTGCTGAACTCCGGTGGAACCGTGCTGGCCACGCTGGCGACCTACTCCAACCTGAACAAGGCCGCCGGCTACACCCAGCGCTCCTTCTCGCTGGCCTCGTACGCCGGTCAGACCGTCAGCCTGAAGTTCACCGGCACCGAGGACTCCTCGCTGCAGACGTCCTTCGTGGTCGACGACACCGCGGTCACCGTCTCCTGACCTGACCGACGCGAGGGCCCGGCGGCCACCCCTCAACGGTGGTCGCCGGGTCCGCGCCGTTATGGTCGCCGCACGGCGCACGTCGCCGGAGTGCTGTATCGGCGGCGTCGGACGGTGGCGCGGGAAGGGGTGGACGTGTCGGACGCGGAGTTGACCGTCGAGGTGACCGGACCGGTCGCGACCGTGGTGATCCACAACCCGGCCCGCCGCAACGCGATGACCGCGGCCATGTGGCGACAGCTCCCCGAACTGCTGGACCGGCTGGAACCGGACCCCGGCGTACGGGCGCTGGTGCTCACCGGCGCGGGCGACGCCTTCTGCGCCGGCGCCGACCTCGGTGACCTCGCCGAGCTGCTGGACGCCGGTGACGCCAGCATCGCGGTAGCCGCCGAGGAGCGGCTGGCCCGCTTCGCGAAGCCCACCGTGGCGGCGATCCGGGGCGCCTGCGTCGGAGGTGGCTGCCAACTCGCGGTCGCCTGCGACCTGCGGATCGCCGCCGACGACGCCCGGTTCGGCGTACCGCCGGCCCGGCTGGGACTGGTCTACCCGGCGCCGACCACCCGCCGGCTGACCCGGCTGGTCGGCCCGTCCGCCGCGAAGCACCTGCTGTTCACCGCCGAGCTGATCGACGCCGAGCGCGCTCTGCGGGTCGGCCTGGCCGACGAGGTGCTGCCGGCTGACCGGCTCGCCGCGCGGGTGGACGACCTCACCGCGGCGATCGCCCAGCGGTCGGCGTTGAGCGTCGCCGCCGCGAAGGAGATCGTGGACGACCGGGCCGGGCCGGCGCGGATCGCCTGGTGGCACCGGAAGGTGGCGACCAGCGGTGAGGCCCGGGAGGGGGTGGCAGCGGTAGCCGAGCGCCGGACGCCCCGCTTCGCCTGGCGTCCGCCGGACGGGGACTGACCCGTCGCAGCCGTGCCGGTCGCCGTAAGGTCCGGCTCCGCCACGAAGCGGTGCAGGCTGGCCGGCTCCCGCCATTCGACGATCTCGATCCCGGCTGGCGCCCCGCCGGGGCGGTACGGCAGGCTGTCCGTCGTGCAGCGTGATCAGTTGCTTGCGGGCCGCTACCGGCTCCTGGAGCGCCTCGGCAGTGGCGGCATGTCCGCGGTGCACCGGGCGTTCGACGAGGTGCTCGAACGGGACGTGGCGGTGAAGGTGCTCGTCGCCTCGGACGCCAACGCCCGGCAGCGGATCCGGGCCGAGGCCAAGGCGGCCGCCAGGCTGTCGCACCCGCACGTCACCAGCGTCTACGACTACGGCGAGTCGAGGCTCGACGGCGCCCACGTCCCGTTCGTGGTGATGGAGCTGCTCGGCGGCCACACCCTCGAACAGCGGTTGGACGCCGGGCCGCTGCCACCCCGCGCCGGCCTGCGGGTCTGCGCGGAGGTGGCGACCGCGCTCGCTGCCGCGCACGCCCAGGAACTGGTGCACCGCGACATCAAGCCGGGCAACGTGATGCTCACCCCCACCGGCGCGAAGGTGCTCGACTTCGGTATCGCGGCGGCCGTCGGCGATCCGGAATTCGACTTCGAGGGGCGGCTGCTGGGCACGCCGGCCTACCTCGCCCCGGAACGGTTGGAGGGCGGCGAGGTTCTGCCGGCCTGCGACGTGTACGCCCTCGGCCTGCTCGTGCACCGCGTGCTGACCGGCCGGCCGCCCGGTACGTGGGCCGGGACGCTCCGCGTGCCGGCGCATGTCGAGCCCGACCCGCTGCCCGAGATCGTCGGAGTGCCGGCCGAGATCCGCCGGCTGTACCGCTGGTGTCTGGCGCGTGATCCCGCCGACCGGCCGCCGGCCACCGAGGCGGCCCGCATCCTGCTCGCCGCCGGCGAGCGGACCGCCGTCCGGCGCGGACCGGCCGCCGCCCCGGAGGCGAGCGGCGAACCGACCGCCATCGGGGGGACGGCCGTTGCCGTCGCGGGCCGGCCGAATTCGGACGCGCGACCTCCCGAGGTGGCGGACACCTCGTTCAGCAGGCCGGCCGAGCCGGCTGGCAGTGCGGCAGCCGGGACGACCGGTGCCGCGCGGCACCGGTCCTGGCGGTGGGGGCGGGCAGTGCTGGCGGTCGGCGTTGCGGTGGTCGCCGCGGTGGCGATGGGCGGGTCACTCGGCGACCCTGGCACGCGGCGACAGGGGGCGGACGCGCCGCGGACCGGCATCGGGCCGGGCGGCGCCACCACCGTGGCGATGCCGAGGACCGCCGAGTCATCCGACCTGGCCGATCCCCGCCCACCCGCAGCCCCACCCGCCGCCCCGCCGGCCAGCGCCGCCGCGCCCAGCGCCCGGACCAGCCCTCCGACCGATCCGGGCGGCACGCGTATCCCGAGCCCAACCGCCCCGCCCGCCGGCCCGACTCCGACCACCGCCGCACCCACGCCCGCTCCCCGACCTGGGGTGCCGGTGGACTCCCGGGGCGGGACGGTCACCGTCCGCTGCCTCGGGGCGTCGGCCGAGGTGCTCGCGGTGGCGCCCGCGCCCGGCTACCGGGCGGAGGCGTACGACCCGGGTCCGGCGAAGCGGGTCGAGGTCGAGCTGACCTCCGACGAGCACCGCAGTGAGGTCCGTGTGCACTGCGCCAACGGCCGCCCGAAGCCGAAGGTCAAGGAGCGTGCGGCTGACCGGGGGCGTGCGGGTGCCACGTCAAAGGCGTACCCCCGACGCGGCCCCCCGGCCCCGACGGCCGCTGATCACCGCCCGGCCAACAGGCCCCGGGGTCGTACCGACCACACCGGCTCGGTCGCGCCGCCCTCCGCCCGCAGGATGTGGTTCGCGGCGATGATCCCGGTCGCCGCGGAGCGTTCCATCAGCGCGCTCGGGAAGTCCGTGGCGATCCCGTCTCCGGCCAGGTAGAGGCCGGTCGCGTCGGTGCGTACCCCCGGTCGCCAGGCGTGGCTGCCGGGGGTGAACGCCGGTGCCTGCGCCTCCACCCGGGCGCGCAGCTCGCGGACCCGCAGGCCGGCGGCCTCCGGCCAGAGCGCCACCAGCTCACGGCGCATCCGCTCGGCCAGCTCCTCGGCCGGCACGTCCGGCTCGCAGGCGTACGCGTGCAGCTCGATGACCGAACCGCCGGTCCGCCGCGCCCAGCGCCGCGACTCGTTCTCCAACCGGTGGTAGAGCGTCACCGAGTCCAACGTGGGCTGCCGGGACACCCCGCTGAACACCGCCCGACCGGCGGCCACGTCCCCGTCGCACCAGTACCGGGCCACCGCGTACGGCGGGCCGGGCGTGCCGAACGCGGGCATCCGCGCCACCAGCTCCGGTGCCTGCCCGGCCAGGTCGGGGGAGGCCGTGACCAGCGTGGCCAGCGCCGGCGGGTCGAGGGCGAGCACGACGTGGCGCGCCCGGTCGCTGCCGCCGTCGGCGGTCGTCACCCGCCAACCGTCGGCGTCGCGGTGCACCCCGGTCGCCGCGGACCGGGTGAGCACCCGGCCGCCGTGCTTCTCCACGTGCCGGGTCAGCGGCTGCCAGATCGCGGTGGCGTAGTCCTCGTCCGGGCAGTCGAAGGCCAGCCCCTCCGGGTTGCCGAGCAGGTAGAAGTGGAACTGGGCGACCATCTCGGCGGCGGACATCTCCGCCTCGTGGTTGAAGAACGAGTGTGAGAAGACCTCGAACAGCATCGCCCGGGCGCGGTCCGGCAGCCGCAGCGAGGCCAGCAGTTGATCGGCGGTGGTGGCGTCCAGCTCGGCGTAGGTGCGTACCGGGTCGTAGCTGAGCAGCGGCAGCGCGGCGCCCCGGTCCATCAGCCGCAGGTCGGCCAGGCGCAGGCTGGGGCTGCGCAGCAGCAGCGCGAGCAGGTTCGCCGGCGGTGCGGGCGGCAGCTTGCCGAACTCCTCGGTCGGCCACCGGGCACTCAGGATCGGATAGCCCGGGATCGGCTTCAGAAAGCCCAGGTCGGGGTCGACCCGGCGAAGGATGGACCGCCAGTTGTAGTACTGCCGAAAGAACGCGTGGAAGCCGTGCTCGTTCTGCTGGCTGCCGTCGGCGAGCGCCTCCGGCCAGGCGCCCAGCCGTCCGCCGAGGGTGGGCGCCGCCTCCAGCACCGTCACCTCCACACCGCGCTCGGCCAGCACCGCGGCCGCCGACATGCCGGCGATGCCGCCACCGACCACCACCGCCGCGACCGGTCCCGGCACGCGGTCGGCGCCACCGCCTCCGGGGTCGACCTGATGCTGGCGTACGCCGATGAGCCGACCCACCACTTGCGACAGCGCCATGACCGCCTCCCCGTCCCAGTCTGCCCTTTTCTACGGCAGGCAGCGACGGGTGCGGTCGGAGGCGGGCCAGACGTACTCCAGGTCCTCCGGGACGTCGTCGCCGAAGATCGGGCGATAGTGCGTGGGGTCCTTGCGCAGCAGCGACGAACGGTGGCTCAGGTGCAGGTCGTCGCGACCCAGCCAGGGTGGCAGCTCACCGGCCCGGGCCAGTTCGTCCTGGGTACGCACGACGCCGGCGCCGCAGGCGGCGGTGAGGTCGACGGTCAGCGTGGTGGCGCAGGTGTCGGCCCTGCCCGGCTCGGACCAGACCGCGCACATGTCCAGCCCGTAGCGGGTGAGCGCCTCCTCGTACCCGGCCCACATCTTCACCGCCGGGTGGTTCCGCCAGCCGTACCCGGGTCGGGTCAGCCCGCGCAGCACCTGGATGGCCTCCACCCGCTGCTTGCCCAGCCGCTTCTGGTCCAGCGTGCGGGCGCTGGCCAGGAAGTCCGGGTACGGGAGGAAGGTCTGCATGCCGCTGCTCTACCCGCCGCCTGGGCCGGCATGCCTGGTCGGGATGATCCGGACGGGGTCCCCCACCGTGGCCGTGCTGGCTACGATCCGGGCATGGCGGAGCCGTGGCGGGACCGGGCGCGACGGGCGGTCGAGTGGAACTGGCGGCTGCGAGCCGCCGGCGATCCGCGACCGCACTACGTGATCTGTGGGCGCGACGCGCTGGCCTACTACGTGGCCCGGGCGATGCTCGAATCCGAGTTGCCGGCCGGCGGGGCCCGGGTGACCGTGGTGGTGCCGGAGCGCTACCGCAGCAACGGGCCGGACGTGGCCGGGCTGCGCGGCGTGCGGGTGGTCCGGTCGGAGCGGTTGGACGTGGCCACCTTCGAGGCCGCCGGTCTGGCCGGGGCGACCGGTCTGGCCCTGCTGCACCAGGACGACGTGGGCAACCTGCACGCCGCGCTCTGCGCACAGGCCGTCGACCAGCGGGTCCGTCAGGTGCTGCGGATGTTCAACGGCACCCTCGCTGACGGCGTGCGCAAGCTGCTCAAGGCGCCGGTCGAGGTGCTCTCCGACGCCGAGATGGCCGCGCCGGCGTTCGTGGC
Organism: Micromonospora sp. NPDC005163; assembly: GCF_053599835.1. Classification (NCBI taxonomy): domain Bacteria; kingdom Bacillati; phylum Actinomycetota; class Actinomycetes; order Micromonosporales; family Micromonosporaceae; genus Micromonospora; species Micromonospora sp. NPDC005163. The sequence goes on along the minus strand of NZ_JBSFYP010000004.1, from coordinate 38,359 downwards.
CGCCGCGCTGGGCGAGGTCGACCCGAACTCCTTCCAGCACCGGGACAAGACGCTGCGGGTGGCGCGGCGGGCCGACGTCCGACCGCAGGACGTGGTCTGCGCGTTGGCGGACTTCAGCGAGGCGCAGGGGGTGGAGCTGCTGCCGGCCGAGCAGGCCGGCGCCGACCTGGTGCTCGCCGAGGCGACCGGCCAGCCACCGGCCACCGAGGTGGCCGCGCGCCGGCTGGTCCGGGCCCGCCGTCGACGACGGCCGATGGCGGTGCTGCTGCGGGCCGTACGGGGCTTCGCCACCCGCAAGATCGGCATCGCGGTGATGCTGGTGCTCGCGGTGATCGCGGTGCTCGGCGCGTTGATCTCCCGGGCGGAGGACGTCTCCCCGGTGGAGGCGCTGTACCTGACGCTGGTCACCACGCTCAGCGGTGCGGATCCGGACACCGACAAGGCGGCCGACGCGCAGATCATGCAGGTGGTGCTCAACCTCGCGGGGTTGGCGCTGATCCCGTTGATCACCGCGGTGGTGGTGGACGGCATCGTCAACGCGCGGCTGGCCCTGCACACCGGCAAGCTGCAACCGGCCCGGGCCGGGCACGTGGTGGTGATCGGCCTCGGCAACGTCGGCACCCGGGTGATGGCGCAGCTCCGCGAGTACGACGTCGAGGTCGTGGCGATCGACAAGGACCCCGAGCCGCGCGGGGGCACCCTGGCGCGGCAGTTGGAGGTGCCGTTGATCGTGGGGGACGCCGCGCTGCCGGAGACCCTTGCCGCCGCGTCGGTCGCCGACTGCCAGGCGCTGGTGGTGGCGTCCACCGACGACGTGGCCAACCTGGAGGCGGCGTTGGCCGCCCGGGACCTCCGCACCGATCTGCGGGTGGTGCTGCGGCTCTTCGACGGTGACTTCGCCGAGCGGGTGGAGGAGACGTTCGCCCTGGGGGTGTCCCGTTCGGTCTCGTACCTGGCGGCCCCGGCCTTCATCGGGGCTCTCACCGAACGGGCGGTCATCACCACCATCCCGGTCGACCGGCACGCGCTGCCGGTCGCCGAGGTGCCGGTCGCGCCCGGCTCCGAGCTGGACGGTCGGCCGCTCGACGTGGTCAACCGCGACGGGCAGGTCCGACTGATCGCACGGACGCCGGCCGGCGGGGCGAAGACGATCTGGTGGAAGGACCTCGATCCCCGCCAGGTGATCTTCGCGGGTGATCGGCTCACCGTGGTCGCCCGCCGACGTGGGTTGGACTGGCTGACCAGGCAGTGTGCCCCGCCCGCCCGCACCGGTGCGGTTCCCCGGCCGGCCGGGCCGGTTCTCGGCGGAGAGTCGACCCCGCCGGCGGCATCCCGCTCGACGCCCGGGCCGGCGGACTGGGAGGTCGCCGCCGCGGCCCCCGGCGCGGCCCATCCGGTGCCTGACCGGTCAGCGACTCCGCTGCCGCACGAGGTGCCACGCGGCGCCGACGGCGAGCACGCCGAAGCCGGCCAGCACGCTGCCCAGCGGCAGGTTGACCGCGAGCAGCAGGCAGCCGACCAGCCCTAGGCCGGCGAGCACCTGAACCGGTATCCGCCGGCCCGGGTCCCGGCCCAGGGTCAGCGCGGCGGCGTTGGTGATCGCGTAGTAGACCAGCACGGTGCAGCTGGAGAAACCGATCGCGTCCCGCACGTCGCCGAGCAGTACGACCACGATCACCACGGCGGCCACCGCCAGCTCGGCGCGGTGCGGCACCTGGCGCACGGGGTGCACGGCGGCCAGCGCGCCGGGCAGGTCGCGGCGGCGGGCCATCGCCAGCGTGGTCCGGCCGACCCCGGCGACCAGCGACAGCAGCACTCCGGTGACCGCGATCGTGGCCCCGGCGCGGACCACCCAGGTCAGCCCGGGCAGTCCGGCGGCGGTCACCACGTCGACCAGGGGCGCGGCGGAACCGGCCAGCCGGTCGGCGCCGAGTACGCCGAGCGTGACGACGGCCAGCACCAGGTAGATCGCGAGCACCGCGCCGAGCGCCAGCGGCACCGCGCGGGGGATGGTCCGTCGCGGGTCGCGTACCTCCTCGCCGAGGGTGGCGATCCGGGCGTACCCGGCGAAGGCGAAGAACAGCAGCCCGGCGGCGGTGAGCACGCCCCGGCCGGAGCCGCCGGGGTCGCCGAGCCGGCCCAGGGCGACATCACCGCCGGCGACGCCGACGACCGCGACCAGGGTCAGCACCGCGAGCACCACCGCGACCAGCAGCTTCGTGACGGTGGCCGTCTTACCGATGCCGCGCAGGTTCACCGCGGTCACCGCGAGCACCGCGGCGGCCGCGACCAGCCGGGCCTGAGCGGGCCACAGGTACGCGCCGATGGTCAGCGCCATCGCCGCGCAGCTCGCCGTCTTGCCGACCACGAAACCCCAGCCGGCCAGGAACCCGGCGAACGGCCCGAGGCGTTCCCGGCCGTAGACGTAGGTGCCGCCGGACTCCGGGTAGCGGGCCGCCAACCGCGCCGAGCTGGTCGCGTTGCAAAAGGCGATGAAACCGGCGAGCGCCAGCGCGGGCAGCAGCCCGGCGCCGCCGGCCGCCGCCGTGGCCGGGGCGAACACCACGAAGACGCCGGCGCCGAGCATCGACCCGAGCCCGATGACCACCGCATCGGGTACGCCCAGCCTGCGCGCCAGTTGATCCACCGCCGAACCCTAGGGGTACGAGGTGAACGGCCGGTCCCATTCGCGTAGCCGGCCGGGTAGCGGCACGTCGTCCCAGGGCACCCGGTGCAGCAGCCGGTCCAGGAACAGCCCCAGCAGCAGCGCCGCCACTCCGTCGGTGAGCCAGTGGAAGTTCAGGTAGGTGGTGGTGACCAGCAGGATCGCCGGCGGGGCGAATCGGACCAGCCGGTGCACGGTCGGGTGCAGTCGCCCGGCCGTCAGCGCGGTCAGCAGTACGGCGATCACCCCGTACCAGACGATCGCGTTGGCGACGTGCCCAGACGGGTAGGAGAGGCCGTACTCGGTGGGCGGCAGGTCGTTGAAGATCCGGACGGACTGGGCCGGCGGCAGATCCGAGCTGGGCGCGGCCCGGTCGGTCAGGACCTTGAGCGGTCCGACCGTCAGGTACAGGAGCACGAACGCCCCCGCCACCAGCAGCAGCGGCCGGACTGTGCGGGCCCGCCACGCCACTGCCAGGGCGAGCGCCCCGGAGAGCGGCATCAGCAACCAGCCACCCTGCCCGAGGAAGTTGAACACCCGAGCCGTCCAGTAGATCGGCGCGGGGTGGTGGGCGTAGGCCCATTCGCGGACCGCGAGGTCCCACCCGAGCAACGCCCCTGCGGCGAGGGCCAGGGTCAACGCGCCGAACCCGACCAGCAGCAGCGCGTCGAACCACCAGCCGGCCGGGCGAACCGGCCGCAGCCGCAGGTCACGTCGTACCGCCATGGGTTTGAGCACGGGACCACGCTACCGGCCTCGGGCGAGGCCGGGGTGTGCGGCGCTGTGGGCCCAGCCACGATGGGAGGCGGATGCGGGGGGCGAGGCGGCATGCTTGTGCCCGTGCGGATCACCTCTGCCCTCGTGGACCCGGCGCTGCTCGACCTTCCGTGGTCGACACCGCTGGAGGAGTGGCCTGCCCAGCACCTGGTCGCCCTGCCGAAGGGCATTTCCCGGCACATCGTCCGGTTCGTCCGTCTCGGTGACTACGTGTACGCGTTCAAGGAGACTCGCGAGCGGATCGCCGAGCGGGAGTACGACCTGCTCCGGGCGCTGGAGCGGATCGACTTCCCATCGGTCGAGGCGGTGGCGGTCGTCGCCGATCGGCAGACCGAGGACGGGGAGCCCCTCGAATCGGTGCTGATCACCCGGCACCTGCAGTTCTCCCTGCCCTACCGGGCGCTCTTCTCGCACACGCTGCGACCGGAGACGATGAGCCGTCTGCTCGACGCGCTCGCCGCCTTGATCGTGCGGATGCACCTCACCGGCTTCTTCTGGGGCGACTGCTCGCTGTCCAACACGCTGTTCCGGCGGGACGCGGGCGCGTTCGCCGCGTACCTGGTGGACGCGGAGACGGGTGCGCTGCACACCTCGCTCTCCAACGGCCAGCGCGGTGAGGACCTGGAAATCGCCCGGGTGAACATCTTCGGCGAGGCGCTCGACCTCCAGGCTGCTGGCCTGCTGCACGAGTCCATCGACCCGGAGGTGGTCTGCGAGGAGGTCGTGCAGCGGTACGAGCGGCTCTGGCACGAGATCACCTACGAGCAGGCGGTCGAGCGGGAGGCCCGACACGACATCGAGGGTCGGATCCGCCGCCTCAACGAGCTGGGCTTCGACGTGGCCGAGGTGGCCATGTCGACCATCGACGACGGACGCTACCTGGTCCGGCCGAAGGTGGTCGACGCCGGCTACCACACCCGGCGGCTGCTGCGGCTGACCGGCCTGGACGCCGAGGAGAACCAGGCCCGCAAGCTGCTCAACGACCTGGACGCCTACCGGGCGGAGAGCGACCTCGCCGACGAGCAGCAGGCGGCGCACCGGTGGGTGACCGAGGTCTTCGAGCCGGTGGTCCGGGCCGTGCCCGCGCACCTGCGTCGCAAGCTGGAGCCGCAGGAGTTGTTCGCGCAGATCATCGAGCACAAGTGGCTGCTCTCCGAGCGGGCCGGCCGGGACGTCGGGATGCGCCACGCCGTCCAGTCGTACCTTGTCGACGTGCTGGTGCACCGCCCCGACGAGCAGGCCGTGCTCGGCGTCGAGGTCCCCACCATCGTCTGACCGCGGTGATCGTCGCACCGGCGACGACGCCGCGATGGCCGCCCTTAAGTGGCGGTCGCTGACGACCTCGCCCCGGATCGCCCCCGACCGGCCGCACCTACGCCCGCGGAGCAGCGGGCGTCACTCCACCCAGGAGCCGCCGCGCAGCACCCGGACCACGTTCAGGTCCTCGTCCAGCACCACCAGGTCGGCGCGGAGGCCGACCTGAAGGGCGCCGACCCGGTCACCCAGGCCGATGGCGCGGGCCGGGGTGGTGGCCACCATCCGGGCCGCGTCCGCGATCGGGATGCCGGCGTCCACGGCGTGCCGCAGTGCGGCGTCCATGGTCAGGGTGCTGCCGGCGATCGTGCCGTCGCGGGCCAGCCGGGCCACCCCGTCGGCCACCGTGACGGCCTGGCCGCCCAGCTCGTACTCACCGTCGGCCATCCCGGCGGCGGCCATCGCGTCGGTGATCAGGGCAGCCCGGTCCGGGCCCGCGGTCGAGGTGGCGAAGGTCAGCGTGCCGTCGTGCAGGTGCACCCCGTCGGCGACCAGCTCACAGACCACGGTGGGCGCGTCGAGCAGGGCCACCACCGGACCCGGCTCGCGGTGGTGCACCGGCCGCATGCCGTTGAACAGGTGGGTGCCGACGCTCGCTCCCGCGGCGACCGCGGCGCGGGTCTGGTCGTACGTGGCGTCGGTGTGGCCGACCGCGGCCACCACCCGCTGGGCGGTGAGCAGCTTGATCGCCTCCAGCGCGCCGTCGCGCTCCGGGGCGAGGGTGACCATCCGGATCGCGCCCGCACCCAGCTCGATCAGCTCGGCCAGCTCGTCGGTGGACGGGTCGCGCAGGTACTCCGGGTTCTGCGCACCGCAGCGGGCGGCGGAGAGGTAGGGCCCCTCGAAGTGGATGCCCGCCAGCACGCCCTCGTCGACCAGCGGGGCGAACGCCTCGGTGGCGGCACGCATCAGCGGGAAGGGAGCGCTGACCAGGCTGGCCAGCAGGGTGGTGGTGCCGTGCGCCAGGTGGAAGCCGGCAGCAGCCCGGGCCTGGTCGGCGTCCCCGGTGGTGAAGGTGTGCCCACCACCGCCGTGCGTGTGCATGTCGACGAAGCCGGGCAGGATCCAGTGCCCGTCGCGGACCGACGGATACTCCGCCACCGCGGTGATCCGGTCACCGGCCCACTCGACGCAGCCCTGCCGGATGACACCGTTCGGGGTCACCACTCGGCCGTTCACCCGTACGGTCATCGCTTCTCCTGATGGTCACGGACGCGCGCGGCGTCCAGGGCGAGCAGGGCGGCGCCGAGGCAGCCGGCCTCGTCGCCGAGGGCCGCCGCGACCAGCCGCGGCTCCCGGTGGAAGGTCATCCGCTCGTGCAGCGCCGCCCGCAGGGGGACGAGCAGCCGGTCCCCGGCCTGGGCCAGGCCGCCGCCGAGCACGATGGTCGCCACGTCGAACAGCGCCTGTCCGGAGGCCAGGCCGTCGGCGAGCGCCTCGACCGCCTCCTGCCAGACCCGGCCGGCCAGTGGCTCGCCGGCCGCGGCCCTCTCGGCCACCTCGGCCGCCGTCACCGGCCCGTCGGGCGACTCGCCGGCCAGCTCGGCATAGCGGCGGCCGATCGCGGCGGCCGAGGCGACCGCCTCCAGGCAGCCGGGCCGGCCGCAGCCGCAGCGCGGCCCGTCGGGACGGACCAGGATGTGGCCGATCTCCCCGGCGGCGCCGTGTGCGCCGACGGCGGCCGTGCCGTCGACCACGTGCGCGGCGGCGATGCCGGTGCCGATCGCCACGAAGAGAACGTGCCCGGTGCCGCGCCCGGCACCGAGTCGGGCCTCGGCGAGACCGCCGACCCGCACGTCGTGGCCGAGCGCCGTGGGCAGGCCGAGCCGCGCCACCGCCAGGTCCCGCAGCGGTACGTCCCGGAAGCCCACGTTCGCCGACCAGACCGCGACACCGCCCGCCTCGTCCACCACTCCGGGCACGGCGATGCCGAGCGCGACCGGGGTGAGCCCGTCGGCGCGGGCCTTGTCGGCCAGCCCTTCGGCGACGTCCAGGATGGTGCCGACCACGGCGGCCGGGCCGCGTGCGGCGTTGGTGGGGTGCCGTTCGGTGCGTACCGCGACGCCGTCCGGCCGGACCAGGGCGCACTTCATGCCGGTGCCGCCGACGTCCAGCGCGACGACCACCGGGTCGGCGGGCACGGCGTCGCTCACGGCGCCATCTCGGTTCGCGACTGCGGGGCTCGCAACCCCGGCTCACTCCTCGCGCTCACGCCAGCACCACCGACCGGGTCAGGTGTCGGGGTGCGTCCGGGTCGAGGCCCCGGCTGGTGGCGAGCGCGACCGCGAAGCGCTGGGCCAGGATCAGGTCGGCCATCGGATCGACCGGGGTACGACCGGCGGCCCAACTGCCCAGCACCGTGCGGCAGCCGTGGGTACGGCTGTGCACGAAGGCCGCGCCGGTGGCGGCGACATCCTCGGGCAGCCCGTCGGGCAGCTCGCCGAACGCCCAGACCAGCCGGCCGGGCGCGGCGATCGAGATGGGCCCGTGCCGGTAGTCCATCGCCGGGTACGCCTCGGCCCAGAAGGTGGCCGCCTCGCGGCACTTCAGCGCGGCTTCCTTGGCCAGCCCGACCGTCCACCCCCGACCGAGGAAGGTGACCTGCCCGATGGTTGTCGGGTCGATCGGCAGCGGGGCGCGCACCGCCACCTCGGCGTCGGCGGCGAGCGCGGTCACCGGGTCGCCGAGGTGGGCCCGGAGCAGGGCGAGCGCGGTGGTCGCGAAGCGGGTCTGCACCACCGACCGCTCGTCGGCGAAGGGCATGGTCACCGCGGCGGTGGCCAGGTCGACCGCCGGGGACGCCGGATCGCCGACGATGACGGTGCTGGGCACCCGCCCGCGTAGTGCGATGAGCAGGTCCAGCACCTCGGTGGTGGTGCCGGAGCGGGTGATGGCGATCAGCCGGTCGTAGTGGCGGCCGGTGGGGAACTCGGACGCCTGGAACGCGTCGGTCTCGCCCTGGCCGGCCTGCTCGCGGCGGGCCGCGTACGCCATCGCCATGAACCACGACGTTCCGCAACCGACGACGGCGACCCGCTCACCGGGGCGCGGCAGGTCACCGCGTACGACGCCGGCCAGATCGGCCGCCTCCCGCCAGCAGTCGGGTTGACTCGCGATCTCCGCGTCCACGTAAGCCATGGGAACTCCTCGCAGGGCCGGCCGATGCGCAATACGGCTCGTTACACCCGTATTTCGCGCGTCATTCTGCGCGAACCCGGGTGGTCGTGGCAACCGACCGGCCGATCGCGCAGGCCGGTCTTTTGCGCCACCTAGTTTCGCGCACTAGTGTGCACGCAATCAATCACCGTTCGTGCAGTCACTGGGAGGGCCCCCGCGGTGGACCGGTACGCCAGATGGAACGCCCTGCTCGAGATGCTGACCGACAACGGCCGGGTCAGCGTCGAGGCGGCCGCCGAGCGGCTGGACGTCTCCCAGGCCACCATTCGGCGCGACTTCGACCAGCTCGCCCAGCAGCAGATGATCACCAGGACCCGGGGTGGCGCCGTCGCCAACGGGGTCTCCTACGACCTGCCGCTGCGCTACAAGACGGCCAAGCACTCGGCGGAGAAGCAGCGGATCGGCGCCGCCGCCGCGGCGCTCGTCACGCCCGGCACGGTGGTCGGCCTGAACGGCGGCACCACCAGCACCGAGGTGGCCCGGGCGCTGGCCGTCCGGCCAGACCTGAACACCAGCGCCGAGGGTGCCCAGCTCACCGTGGTCACCAACGCGCTGAACATCGCCAACGAGCTGCTGGTCCGATCCCGGATGAAGGTCGTGGTGGCCGGCGGGGTGGTGCGCCCGAAGTCGTTCGAGCTGGTCGGCCCGCTGGGCGGGGCGCTGCTGCGTGAGGTCACCCTGGATGTCGCGCTGCTCGGCGTGGACGCGATCGACCCGCAGCTCGGCGCCGCCGCCCACCACGAGGGGGAGGCGGCGATGAACAACCTCATGGTGGCCCGCGCCAAGCGAGTGGTGATCATCGCGGACTCGTCCAAGTTGGGGGGTCACGCCTTCGCCCGGATCTGCCCGGTCGACCGGGTGGAGACGCTGGTGACCGACGCGGGCGCCGCCCCGGAGGTCGTGGAGGCCTTCCGTGCTGCCGGCGTGCAGGTCGTCTGCGCCTGACCTGTCACTTTCCGTCGATGAAACGCGTCTACCGGCGCGTCGATGCATACCGCGTATTGCGCGCGTCTGCATACCGCGTATGGTGTCGGCTGTCACGCCCACCATCGGGGGAGGTGCAGCTTGCCAGCTGTCCTGGAGATCGAAGGTCTACGTAAGACGTACAAGAGTCGTCGACGCGGCACCCGCAACGCGCTCGACGGCTTCGACATGCGGGTCGACGCCGGGCAGGTGCACGGCTTCCTGGGCCCCAACGGCTCCGGGAAGACCACCACACTGCGTACGCTGCTCGGCCTGATCCGGCCCGATGGCGGCCGGATGGCACTGCTCGGGCACGAGGTGCCCGGTGCGCTGGCCAGCGTCGCCGGCCAGGTCGGCGCGATCGTGGAGAGCCCGCAGTTCTTCCCGCACTTCTCGGCCCGGGACACGCTGTCCCTGCTGGCCGGGGCGGGTGAGGTGCCGGCCACCCGGGTCGACGAGGTGCTGGAGCTCGTCGGGCTGCGCGACCGGGCCGGCGAGCGGGTCAAGACGTACTCGCTGGGCATGAAGCAGCGGCTGGCCGTCGCCTCCGCGCTGCTGAAGAACCCGAAGCTGCTCATCCTCGACGAGCCGGCCAACGGCCTTGACCCGGGCGGCATCCGAGAGATGCGCACGCTGATGCGGACGCTCGCCGAATCCGGGATGACCGTGGTGCTGTCCAGCCACATCCTCGGCGAGATCCAGCTGATCTGTGACTCGGTCACCATCATCTCGCTGGGCCGGCGGGTCGCCTTCGGCCCGGTCGACGAGGTGCTGGCCCAGCACTCGTCCGGCGCGGTCCGGGTCCGGCTGGAGGCGGTCAGCGACCTGCCCGCGGCCACCGACGCGCTCACCCGGGCCGGGATGCGGGTCACCGGCCACCCGGACCACCTGATGCTGGCTGGCGTCGACAAGCCGGCCACGGTGACCCGGCTGCTCGCCGAGCACGACCTCTACGTCAGCGAGCTGGCCCCGGTCGCCGTCGACCTGGAGAGCGTCTTCCTCGAACTGACCGCCACCGCACCGGTACCCGGCCAGCACCGGCAGGTCGACGAGTCCATGAAGGTCGGTGGGACGGGGCAGCCCGACGCCACCGGAGGAGGGTGGGGCGCGTGAGCCTCTATCGTACGGAGCTGCGCCGGCTGGCCAAGCGGCGCTTCACCCGCTACATGTCGCTGCTCGGCCTGCTCGTGCTAGCCGCGGTGGTGGTCGGGGTCTTCCTCACCAACCAGAAGATCGACGCCGGCCAGCTGGCCCGGGCCGAGCGCCAGGCCGACCAGCAGTACCAGGAGCAGCTGCGCTGGAGCGAGCAGGAGCGCGTCAGCTGCGAGCAGGCCAAGGCGGCGAACAAGCCGAATGACGGCCGCTACCCCGACGACTGCTCCGTGATCACGGCTCCGTCGCGGGACCAGATCCAGGCGGAGTGGTTCCTGCCCTCGACGTTCAACTTCCGGCAGACGTTCGACGAGACGCTGATCCCGTTCGCGGCGATCCTCGCCCTGGTCGGGTTCGTGGTTGGCGCGTCCTTCATCGGCGCCGAGTGGAACACCGGCGGGATGATGAACCTGCTGCTCTGGCGGCCGAAGCGGCTCACCGTCCTGCTCACCAAGCTGGCCGCGCTGCTCACCGGCATTCTGGCGGTGACGCTGCCCGCGGCGGTGCTCTGGTTCGCCGGGTTCTGGGCGGTCGCCACCTTCCGGGGCAACACCGAGAAGATGACGTCCGGGGCCTGGCAGTCGTTCGCCCTCACCGGTTTGCGCGGCGTGGTGCTGGTGCTGGTGGTCACCACCATCGGCTTCGCGCTGGCCTCGCTGGGTCGGCACACCGCGATGGCCCTCGGCGGTGTGGTGGCGGTGATGGTGGTCGGCCAGTTCGGTCTCGGCATCCTGCTGTCGATGGCGAGCGTGCGGTTCGCCGAGGCATGGCTGCTGCCCACGTACGCGCTGGCGTGGATGACCAAGAAGGTCACCCTCCAGAACTGGAACTCCTGCAACGCCACCTACTACGGTGAGTGCAAACCGGACACGCTGGACATCACCTGGCAGCAGTCCTCCGTGCTGCTCTCCGTCGGGCTGGTGGTGATCCTCGGCGCGGCGCTCTGGGCGATGCGCCGGCGGGACATCTCCTGACCAACGCGGCGCGGCGCGGCCGGCCCGGCCGTCGGGTTTCCCGGCGTGCGGGGCCGGCCGCGCCGGCTGCTGCGACCCGGGCCGACCCTGGCTAGGCTGAACGCCATGCCCGCCGACGCCACCCCGGTCTCCCCCGAGCCGTCCACCGACGCTCGCCCGGGTGAGGCACCGGTCGGTGGTGGGCCGACCGTTCCGACACCCCGACCGGCGCCGCCCGTCGAGAGCACCGCCGACCCCGCGCAGGCCGCCGGGGACGATGCCGAACCGACCGGGCCGGTGGCGGGGCTGACCCAGCGGGAACAGGCCATCCTCGCCTTCGAGCAGCAGTGGTGGCGGCACGCCGGTGCCAAGGAGCAGGCCGTCCGGGACACCTTCGGGGTCTCCTCGACCCGGTACTACCAACTGCTCAACGGGCTGCTCGACAACCCGGCGGCGCTGGCCGCCGACCCCGTGCTGATCGGCCGGCTCCGCCGGCTCCGCTCATCGCGCGCCCGCGATCGCCGCCGCTGACGCCACCGCCCGCACACCGGCCTCAACTCCTGATTGTCCGGGTCCCGGCCGTCTGCTGACCGGGCACCGGGAACGGCGTCCCCGGTGCCCGGTCCGTCCAGACCGGTGGAAGCATGGCACCAGATTCGGCGGGTAGGCGGGGAGCGTCCCGGGCGCTGCCATGCGGCTCCGGGCCGATGGAGGGAGCGGGCTATGACGGGTACCAACCCGAGCCGGCCACCACAGGGTGCGACCGGCACCGCGCAGCAGGCTCGGCAGGAGGCGTCCCGGGTCGGACAGCAGGCCGCGCAGGCCGGTGGACAGGTGGCCCATACCGCCGCCGAGCAGGGCGGGCAGGTGGCCGCGGAAGCGCGCCAGCAGGCCCGGAACCTGACCGGAGAGGCCACCAGCGAGCTGCGTGAGCAGGCCAGATCGCAACAGCAGCGGGCCGTCGACGGTCTGCGCGACCTGGGCCAGGGGCTCAACTCGATGGCCGAGCAGGACGGTGACTCCCGGCTGGCCGGCCAGGCGGTTCGCCGGGCGGGGGACGCCGCGCAACGGGCGGCCGGCTGGCTCGACGGACGGGAGCCGGGGGACGTACTGGACGAGGTCCGCACGTACGCCCGACGCAACCCGGGGATGTTCCTGGCCGGCGCGGCGGTGGCCGGACTGCTGGTCGGGCGACTCGCCCGTGGCCTGACCAGCGCTGGCGGCGCAGGGATGTCAGGCGGCCCGGCAGCAGGGTACGGGCACCCGGACGGGGGTGGCCCGGAGCCCTACGATCGCGGGTTCAACGCGCCCTACCAGCCCGAACAGCCGTACACCGGTACGGCTCGGGCCCAGAACGTGTCGCCGGCCGGTCGGCCGGAGCGGGACCTGCCGGGCGGGGTGGCACCGTGAGCGCCCCGGAGAAGGAACGGACCCAGGCCTCCGTCGGCGACCTGCTGGGTGACGTCACCCGGGACCTCTCCACGCTGATGCGCAAGGAGGTCGAGCTGGCCAAGGCCGAGCTCCGCGAGGAGGCGAGCCAGGCCGGCAAGGCCGGCGGCATGTTCGGCGGGGCGGGGCTGGCCGGGTTCCTGGCCGTCCTGTTCGTGTCGTACGCGGTGTGGTGGGGGCTGTCCAACACGATGGACCAGGGCTGGGCGGCACTGATCGTCGCGGTGATCTGGGCGGTCGTGGCCGGTGGCCTTTTCATCAACGCCCGGAGCCAGCTGCAGCGGGCTCGTGCGGTGCTGCCGCGAACGAAGCAGACCGCCCGGGAGATGCCGGACGCACTGCGCGGTCGGTGAACGAGTCGGGAGGGGACAGATCATGTCCAGTGATCCGGATCGGATCCGGCGGGAGATCGAGACCACCCGCAACGAGTTGAGCAGTGACGTCGACGCGTTGGCCGACAGGGTCAACCCGCGTCGGATCGCCGGTGACCGCGTCGGGCAGGCCCGCGGCGCGTTCGCCCGAGCGAAGGAGAGGGTGATGGGCAGCTCGAGCCACATGGGGCAGGAGGCCAGCCAGCGGATGTCACACGTCGCCGGCTCGGTACGCGACGAGACCCGGTCGCTCGGACAGCAGTCCCGGGAGCAGACGCAGGGCAACCCGCTGGCCGCCGGCGTGGTCGCCTTCGGCGTCGGGTTGCTGGCCGCCTCGCTGCTCCCGTCGAGTGGGCGGGAAAGGCAACTGGCCGGTCGCGCCCGGGGCATGGTGAGCGAGCACTCCGACCAGTTGCGCGGGCAGGCGAGCCAGATCGGCCACCATATGCAGGACAACCTGCGGGAGCCCGCGCAGCAGGCGGCGCAGTCGGTGCGGTCCACCGCCGAGCAGGGGGTGTCCGCGGTACGCGACCAGGGCCGTTCAGCCGCCGGGCAAATGCAGGGGCAGGCGTATGCGGCCGCCGATGATCTCCGGCACCGCTGACCCGGCCGGGCGTCGGGGCTGGCACCGATGATGCGGGTACGCTCCGCGTCCGTGCCAGCCCCGGGCCGGCCGGTCAACGAGGACCTGGTCTTCCGGTTCGGCCCGCTGGTCGGCGTGCTGGACGGCGCCACCGTGCCGGAGGGCTTCGACACCGGCTGTGTGCACGGGCCGGAGTGGTACGTCCGGCACCTGGCCGCCCGGATCGGCATGGCCGAGGCGGCGCGCCCGTCGGCGAGGCTGACCAGCAACCTGGCGGCGGCCATTCTCGCCGTTCGCGCCGACCACGGCGGGCAGTGCGACCTTGATCATCCCGGTACCCCGTCCAGCACGGTCTGCCTACTGCGGGACTGCGGTGACAAGGTGGACCATCTGGTGCTCTGCGACAGCCCGCTGGTGCTGGACACCGGCCAGGTCAGCGTGGTGACCGACGACCGGCTGGAGGCGGCGGTGGCCGAGCTGCGCCGGACGGTCGCCACCGTGCCGGCCGACGCGGACCCGGTGACCCGCTTCCGGCACGCCGTGGGCGTCCAGCGGGAACGGATGAACCGCACACACGGCTACTGGGTGGCGGCGGCCGACCCGGACGCGGCCTTCCACGCGGTGACCGGGACGGTGCCCCAGCGGGGGCCGTCGGCGGTGCGTCGGGCGGCGCTGCTCAGTGACGGCGCGTCCAGCGCTGTCGACCAGTTCGGGCTGACCGACTGGGCGGGGCTGCTGGACATGCTGAGCGCCGACGGCCCGGGCGCGTTGCTCGACCGGGTCCGGGAGGCCGAGCGCGACCACCCCGACCGGCTGCGCCGGCACAAGCCCACCGACGATGCCTCGGTGGTGTTCTGCGAGTTCGGGGCGGCGACCTGAGGGCCCCGCGACTCGACTGGTTGGCAACAGAGCGTGAGGTGGACACTCGGGCGGTCCGACCGGTCGGTACCGGTAGCCGGACCGCCAGTGGATGCCCAATGGGGTGGACTTCGGCCGATCAGGGCGGCAGACTGCGGCACGTGGCGGGTGCGGTCCGGTTGGAGCCGGTGGATGAGCAGAACCTGGAGCCATTGCTCTCCGTAGCGGCTGCCGAGGCCGAGCCAGGTGATGTGATGCCTCCGGTCGACGCTCCCGCCGGCTGGTCGCTCGCCCGCCGCGAGGCTTTCCGGGACTTTCACCGCGCGAGCTTCGGCGGCCTGGACGGCCCGACACGCTCCCAGATGTACGCGATCCTCGTCGGCGGTGAGGTGGCGGGCATGGTTCGGATGACGCGTTGTGACGAGCCCGGCACGGTCGAGACCGGGATGTGGCTCGGTCGTTCGGCTCGCGGGCAGGGGATCGGCGCGACCGCCCTGCGCGAGTTGCTGAACGCCGCCGCCCGGGCGGGCATGCGGGCCGTGGTGGCGGAGACGACCGCGGACAACATCGGCGCGGTCGGCGTACTGAAAAAGTGCGGCGCCACATTGCGCGAGGATGGTGGCAAGGTGCGCGCCGAAATCTGCCTGGATTCGACGCCGCCAGCACTCTGAAGCGATTCTTAAGGTTCGTCTTCTCTGTCGTTTTCCCTGGTGGTTACCACCTGGACGTCCGTTCTGGGGCGTCCAATCCCGCGTTTCCGGATGGTGTTCGTCGACGCGGATGGAAATCGCCAGAACGGTTTCGGTGGAATGCCGTCGGGTACTGCCCGCCGGGTCCGCAGATACGGACGCCTGATTGAAGGCATGGTTCGCGCTATTCCCCGGTAGCCCTTCTCCGGCCCCCACCGGGCAGGCGTCCGCACCCTCCGGGGAGCGAAGGAGAACTGATGAAGACCGGAACACGAATCGGGCTGGCGGTGGGCTTCGGCTACCTGCTGGGCCGTCGCCGCAAGCTGCGTACCGCACTCACCCTGGCCGCCGCGGTCGCCGCCGGCCGAGCCAGCCGGGACCCCGCCGGGCTGCTGAAGCGGGGCACCAACGTGCTGCACTCGTCCCCCCAACTGAGCAACCTGAGCCGACTCGGCGGGCCACTGGTCAACGCGGGCCGGGCCGCCGCCACCGCGGCGGCCGGCAGCGGCGTCGACGCGCTCACCGGTCGGCTGCGCGACTCGGCCGACGCGCTGCGCCGCCGCTCCGGAGACCAGAGCGGCGCCGGCGACAACGACACGGGCCGCGACACCGACCGCGACACGGCGAACCAGACCGACCGGGACGACGCGGCGGCCGGGCAGCGGCGGGGGCGGTGACCATGGCGGGGAACACCTACCCGGGTGGGATCGGTGAGAAGCTCCGCGGCCAGTTGGCCGACGAGGTGCGGAACCTGGCCGAGGCGATCGGCGAGCGGGCGATGACGGTGGTGACCGAGCGGATCACCGGCGCGACCGGCCGGCTCAGCGAGTACGCGCGCCAGGGCGGCGGACCGGGCCTGATCGCCGCCGCCACCGGTGCACAGAAGCTCGCCGAGGGCGGCTCACCAATGAAGGCGATGGTGCACGCCGGGATGGCCGGCGGTAAGGAGAAGGTGATGTCGGCTCTCGGCCGCGCGGGCGGAAAGGGCGGCGGCAAGGGCGGCAAGAAGAAGGTCACCAACATCGTCGAGACGATCGAGGTGGGCGTGCCGGTGCGGGCCGCGTACAACCAGTGGACGCAGTTCGGCGACTTCCCGAGCTTCATGAAGAAGGTCGAGAGCGTCGACACGGACTCGGACGAGAAGCTGACCTGGAAGGCGCAGGTCTTCTGGTCGCACCGGACCTGGGAGTCGACCATCGTCCGGCAGGTGCCGGACAAGCTCATCCACTGGCGGTCCAAGGGTGAGAAGGGCTCGGTCGACGGCACCGTCAGCTTCCACGAGATCACCCCGGACCTGACCCGAATCCTGGTGGTGCTGGAGTACCACCCGCAGGGCCTCTTCGAGCACACCGGCAACCTGTGGCGCGCCCAGGGCCGGCGGGTGCGGCTGGAGCTGAAGCACTTCGTCCGGCACGTGATGACCGAGGTGGCGCTCGACCCGGACCAGGTCGAGGGCTGGCGGGGCGAGATTCGCGACTCCCAGGTGGTCAAGGACAACGAGACGGCCCTTCGCGAGGAGCGCGAACGGGACCAGCGCGGCCCGGGCGGGGGCGGTGGGGCGCCGACCGGTCCCGAGGCCGACGAGTTCGCCGAGGAGGAGCCGAGCGCGGAGGAGGAGCGGCCGCGCCGACGGCCCGCCGGGCGGCTGCGCCAGCGGCCACCCCGCCGGCCCGCCGAGCCGGAGTACGACGAGGAGTACGAGGCGTACGAGGACGGCTACGACGAGGGGTACGCGGACGAACCCGACGAGGAACCGCCGCCGGCCCCCCGTCGTCGCGCTCCCGAGCGGGCCCGCCGCGCTCAGCCGCGCGAGGAGCCGCAGCGGCCCCGGCCGCCGGTCCGACGCGGACCGGAACCGCCGCGCCGACCCGTGGTGCGCCGCCGCCGGGAGGAGGACGAGTGACGCTCGTATCCGACGAGGGCGGTGCCGGCGGGGCCCTGGAGCGTGTGGGCTCCGGCGGCGGGCTCGCCGACGTGGTGGAGACCGTGCTCGACAAGGGCGTGGTGATCGACGCGCAGGTGACCGTCGGCGTCGTCGGCATCCCACTGGTGGAGATCAACGCCCGGGTGGTGGTGGCGAGCATCGAGACGTACCTGCGGTTCGCCGAGGCGGTCGACCGGCTGGACCTCGCTCCGGACGAGGGCGAAGGCCTTGCCGGTCTGGTCGGCGGCGTTACCGGCGCCGTCCGGGACGTCACCGGCTCGGTCGGGGACGTGGCCGGCAACGTGCGGGACCTCGGGAGGGGCTGAGATGGCGGACGAGACGGGACTGTTCATCTACGGCGTGGTGCCCGCCGACGTGGAGGCGACGCCCGACGCGGCCGGGGTAGGCGATCCACCGGGCGAGGTGGCGGTGATCCGGCACGGTGACCTCGGCGCGCTGGTCAGTGAGGTGCCGTTGGAGGCGCCGCTGGGCCGGTCGGCGGATCTGCGTGCGTACCAGGAACTGCTGGACGGGACGGCGGCGGTGGCGCCGGTGCTGCCGGTGCGGTTCGGCACCGTGGTCACCGGGCCGGACGCGGTGATCGATCTGCTCCGGCCGCACCACGACCGGTTCGCCGCAGCGCTGGCCGAGTACGAGGGCCGGGTGCAGTACGTCGTGCACGGTCGCTTCGATGAGCGGACGCTGCTGCGCGGGGTGCTCGACGAGAATCCGACCGCCGCCGGGCTCGCCGAACAGGTACGCGGCCGGCCCGAGGCGGCCAGCCGTGAGCCACGGATCCGGCTCGGGGAGCTGATCAGCCAGGCGGTGGAGCTGCGCCGCGAGGCGGAGAACCGGCGGCTGCTCGACGCCACGGCCGAGTACGTCGTGTCCGCGCAGCCACGCCCTCCCAGCCACGAGCTGGACGCGGCGCACCTGGCCCTGCTGGTCGACGCCGACCAGGAGGCCGCTCTGGTCGACGCCCTGGAGGAGTACGCGCAGCACCGCGGGGGCCTGCTACGACTGCGGTTGCTGGGCCCGCTCGCCCCGTACGACTTCGTCAGCGCGCACCAGCTGGCGGGCTGACCGGTGGACCTGCTCTGGGCGCTGCTGACCCTGCCGTACGCGCCGGTGCGCGGCCTGACCGCGGTGGTCGCGGTGGTCGCCCGGGAGGCCGAGTCGCGGCAGCGGAACCCGGTGAACGTCCGGCGCGAGCTGGAGGAACTGGACGCGGCGGCTGCCGCCGGTGAACTCAGCGCGGAGGAACGCGACCGGGCCGAGCAGCGGGTGCTGGACCGGCTGACCGGGGGCGCGGGTCGGGCCGGAGCGCGGGCGCGCCCGGCCCGGCGTGGCCCGGCACGCGAGGGAGGTGCGCGCGATGACCGACGACGACGTCCGGGCTCGACGGCGTGATCCGGCCGCCGAGGACTATCCCGATGAGGAGTACGTGGAGCCGGTGTCGGCTGCCGAGGCGGCTCGGGCGGGGCTGCGACAGCTCGTCGAGCTGACCGGCCGGGAGCCGTCCGGGACCACGTCGCTGGAGGCCACGGAGGACGGCTGGCTGGTCGGAGTGGAGCTGGTGGAGGCGCATCGGATTCCCGCCTCCGTCGATCTGCTCGGCCTCTACGAGGTGGAGCTGGACATCGAGGGTGGGCTGCTCGGCTACCGACGGGTGCGGCGCTACCAGCGCGGGAAGGGTGAGGTGGGCTGAAATGACCGCTGCGCAGCCGCCGTCGGTGGTGCAGAACTCCGGCCAGGTCCTGCCCGCCGGCCACGAGCCGGCCAACCTGGGCGACATCCTGGAGCGGGTCCTCGACCGGGGCATCGTGATCGCCGGTGACATCCGGGTCAGCCTGCTCGACATCGAGCTGCTGACGCTGAAACTGCGGCTGGTCATCGCGTCGGTCGACACCGCGCGGCAGATCGGCATCGACTGGTGGGAGCACGATCCGTGGCTCAGCTCGCGGGCTCGGCCCCCGGTGGAGCCGGGACCGCGTGACCCGGAGCAGGTCGAGGCGGAGCGCCGGCCCCGGGTGGCGGCCCGGGCGCGCCGCCGGGACGCCGAACTAGAGGAGTGGAATGAGTTCGACGGTTGAGGTGCCCGCCGCCGGGTCCGCCCCGGTCGCCGGGGCCTGGCTGCACGGCGTGGTCCGGGACGCCGATCCGGCGGCGCTGACGGCGATCGCCGGGATGGACGGCGCTCCGGTCCGGGCGGTGTCCACCTCCGGCCTGGTCGGCGTGGTCAGCACCGCGCCGCTGGACGAGTACGGCGAGCAGCCGCTGCGCCGCAACCTGGAGGATCTGGCGTGGCTGGAGCGGGCGGCCCGGGCACACCACGGCGTGGTCGAGGCACTGGCCCGACGGGGGCCGGTGGTGCCGGCCCGGCTCGCCACCGTGCACACCGACGACGGCCGGGTGGCCAGGTCACTCGCCGCGTGCCGAACCGAGCTGGAGGCCACCCTGGACCGCCTCACCGGACGCGGCGAGTGGGGTGTGAAGGGTTACCTGGTGCCGGGAGTGGCTCCGGCGAGCGCCGAACCCGTCGGGGCCGGCGGTGTGGGGACGGCGTACCTGCGGCGGCGTCGGGCACAGTTGACCGCCCGGGAGGAAGGCCAGCAGGCGGCGGGCGCGGCGGCGGACACGGTGCACGCCGCGCTGTGCGAGCTGGCCGTGGCGGGCCGGCGGCACGCGCCGCAGGACCGGCGGCTCTCCGGTGCGTCCACCCCGATGGTGCTCAACGGGGCGTACCTGGTGGACCTCGCGGCGCTGCCCGGCTTCACCGAGCTCGTCGGCGCGCTGGGCAGCCGGCATCCGGAGATCCGGCTGGAGCTGACCGGGCCGTGGCCGGCGTACTCCTTCGTCGCGGAACGGCCGGAGCCGGCGCTCACCGTGCGGGAGCCGTGGTGACCAGCGCGCTCGCGTCGAGCAGCGCGGACGATCCGTTGGCCTACCGGCCGGTCGCCCTGGTGGACCTGCTCGACAGGGTGCTCGCCACCGGGGTCGTGATCAGCGGCGACCTCACCCTGGCCATTGCCGACGTGGACCTGGTCCGGATCTCGTTGCGCGCGCTGGTCGCTTCGGTCGGCGCGCTGGCCCCGCCGGAGGACGCCGGATGACCGGGCGGGACGAGGCGGCGGAGCTGGCCGCCGCGCTGGGCGCGGAGTCGTGGCAGCCGCCCCGGGTCACCCCGCTGGACCGCCGGATCGCGGTGGACCGCGACTCGGTCGAGCGAGGGCTGGCCAGCCTGGTGCTCACGATCGTGGAGTTGCTGCGGCAGCTGATGGAGCGGCAGGCGCTGCGCCGGGTCGACCTCGGTGACCTGACCGAGGAGCAGATCGAGCGGATCGGGGTGACGCTGATGGCGCTGGAGGAGCAGATGGCCGGGCTGCGCGAACACTTCGGCCTGGCCCCGGAGGACCTCAACCTGGATCTCGGCCCCCTCGGCCCGCTGCTCCCCACCGAGTGACCCGAGCCGGCCGGCGGCAACCCCCGGAGAGGTCGCCGCCGACCGGTGGATCAGGCCGGTACCCGGACGATGTCGTAGTCGGTGTCCGGCGTGGACTCCACGTCGAACCGGCCGTTCACCACGTACAGCGCCGAGCCGAGCAGGTCACCGGTCGCCGGCGACCGCAGCTGGGGACCGGTGATCTCCCGCTGCACCGCCCCGGCGGTGTAACCGTGGTTGAGCCGGACCACCGCGATGACGTTGGTCAGGTTGCGGATCACGTAGAGGGTGTGGCCGCGCAGCACCAGGCCGTCGGCCCGCTCCACCGAGTAGCCACCGAGGTCGACGAGGCGGCTGCGGCCGGTGCGCGGGTCGATGCGTACCAGCCGACCGGGCAGCATCTGTGCGACCAGCAGATCGCCGTCCGGCAGTGCCACGATCCCGTTGTGGTAGGCGTCCGGCGTCGCAGCCGGTCCGCTGAGCGGCAGCACCCGGGAGGCCGTGGCGGCCGGCAGCCGGCCACCGTGGCCCAGCGGCACCACGTACAGAACCTGCCGGCCCGAGTCGGTGAAGTAGACCGCCCGCTTGGTGATCACGAGGTCGTTGACGTAGCTGCCCGGCTCGTCGGTGAACTGGTAGTGGGCCAGCAGCTTGCCGGTCCCCGCGTCGTAGACGCTGGCACCGCCACCGGAGAAGTCGGCGGTCCACAGCCGGCCCTGCTGATCGAGCTTGAGACCGGCCTTGTCCTTGCCCGGCACGGCCGGGATCAGCACCGAGCCACGGCCGGTGCGTAAGTCACCGCGCCACACCGCTCCGTCCAAGATGGAGCTGACGTAAACGGTGGTGCCCCGACCGATCGTCAGCCCCTCGGGAGTGAACCCGTTGGGCAGGGCGATCCGGGCCGGGAACGGCTTTGCCGGGTGGGCGGCTGCCGGCGAGCCGACCGTGGTGAGGGTGGCCGCCGCCACCAGGGAAACGAGGAGAAGCGAGAGCAGCTTGCGCAAGAAACACCGCCTGACGTCGCAGTGGATCGCTCCACAGAGGAATGTGACGTCCTAGGAACACCCTGGGTACGACGAAAGGTTGACTGCCGGATCAGTTTGGTCGCGTCACCCTCGCTCGGCGGCGTACCCGGCCAGCCAGGCGACCTGCGCGGGGTCCAGCGACGGACGGACCCGGCGCCGGGCCGTGGCGACGTGCGCGGCGGTGACCGTGGCCGCGGCCAGCGACTCACGCATCGCGGCGAGCGCCGCCTCCCGGACCAGAGCCGCGCAGTCGGCCGCGGAGAACCCGTCCAACTCCCCACCGAGCGCGGCCAGGTCGACGTCCGGCGCCAGCGGCACGTGCCGGGACGCGGCCCGCAGGATCTCCATGCGGGCCTCCCCGTCCGGCGGCGGCACGTAGACCAGCCGCTCCAGCCGGCCCGGCCGCAGCAGCGCCGGGTCGACCAGGTCCGGCCGGTTCGTCGCGCCGACCACCACCACGTTGCGCAGCGTCTCCACCCCGTCCAGCTCGGTGAGCAGGGCGGCGACCACCCGGTCGGTGGTCCCGCCGTCGGTGGCCTGCCCGCGGACCGGCGCCAGCGCGTCCACCTCGTCCAGGAAGATCAGCGTCGGGGCCGCCTCCCGGGCCCGGCGGAACAGCTCACGGACCGCGCGTTCGCTCTCACCCACCCACTTGGAGAGCAGCTCCGCGCCCTTCACGGAGAGCACGTTCGCCCGACCCGAGCCGGCCAGCGCGGTGACCAGATACGTCTTGCCGCAGCCCGGCGGCCCGTAGAGCAGCACACCGCGCGGCGGCTGCACGCCGAGCCGGGCGAAGGTGTCCGGGTAGGTCAGCGGCCAGAGCACCGACTCGCTGAGCGTCTGCTTGACCTCGACCAGGTCACCCACGTCGTCCAGGGTCACCGAGGCCAGCTCCAGCGTGGACGCGGCCATCGTGGTCGGCCGGACCACCTCCAGTGCGGCGGTGAAGTCGGCCATCGACACGGTCGGCGTCTCGGCCGACTTCTGCCGCAGCGCCGCGCGTACCCCAGCCTCCCGGACCAGCGCAGCCAGGTCCGCCGCGACGAATCCAGGGGTACGCCCGGCCACCTCGTCCAGCCGGACGTCATCGGCCAGCGGCACCTGCCGGGTCAGCACGGTGAGCTGCTCGCGGCGCAGCGCCGGGTCGGGCAGCGGGATGCTGATCCGCAGCGACAGCAGGTCCGGCGCGCGCAGCGCCGGGTCGACCGCCTCCGGCCGGCCGGTGGTGCACACCACGGCCGCACCCGAACGGACGGTCTCCATGAGCACCTGGCGGAACACCGTCGCCACCGGGCCGGGCTCGTCCGCCGGGGCGAGCGCCTCCACATCGGTGACCAGCAGGACCGCCGGCCCGCCGGCGCGGACCGCCGCCGCCACGGCGCGCAGCCGGTCGGCGGCGGCCTGGTTGGCCAGCGCGACCACCTCGGGCGCCCAGAGCGGGTGTACGCGGGCACCGACCCGGGCCGCGACCGCCCGGACCAGCGCCGACTTTCCCGAACCGGCCGGCCCGCTGAGCAGCACTCCCAGCGAGATGGTGGTGCCCAGCCGACCCAGCACCTCCCGGTGGTGGAAGCCGAGGTCGAGCAGTTCGGTCAGCTCCTCGGCCTGGGCCCGCAGCCCCGGCAGCTCGTCGACGTCGGGAGCGTCGTCCTCCTCCGTCGGGCCCATGGCCGCACCGGACGGAGTCTCAGCCGACCGGCGCCCTCCGGAAGGCCGCTCGGCCGGGGCGAGCCGACCGGGGATGGCGCCGTGGGTGGCCGGGCCGTGCTCCCAGCCGACCAGCGTGTCCATGGTGACCAGTGCGCCAGCGGCCGGCTCGACCGCGACCACGGTGAGCAGGGTGCTGGTCCAGGCGAACCCGACCGTGTTGGCGAGGCTGCGCCGAGCCGCCTCGATGAGGCTGCGTACCGAGGCGTCCGGCAGCACGTCCTGCGGCAACAGCGAGACGTCGTCGCCGGCGGTGACCACCTTGCCCAGCAGGGCGAGCCGGAGCATCTCCGGGCTGACCGCCGCGACCACCTCCACCGGCCCGGTCAGGGTGACCCGGCTCGCCGGGGTCAGCGGCACCGGAGTCACCCGCACCTGACCGCCGTCGTGGAGGCCGAGGTTGCCCAGCGTCAGGTCGTCGGCGTACAGCAGGACGGGGCTCGCGCCCGGCTTGGCCGCCGCCACGATTCCGGCGGTCTCCCGTCGGCCGACCAACCGGACCGGGTCGCCGGGGCGTAGACCCAGCGCGGTCAGCACCTCCGGGTGCAGGCGGACGACGCCCCGCCGGGCGTCCAGCGCCGCCGGCCGCAGGCTGGCCGTGAGAGTCAGGTCGGGTTGCGCCACCGCCCGACCGTAGCCGCCGCCAGCCAGTCCCGGCGTCAGCGCCGTGGATCCAGCTCGTCCAGCAGCGACGGGTCCCGCCGGATCAGCTCGGCCAGCCGGGCGGCCGGGTCCGGGGTCAGCCCGTTCGGGCCGGGTGCCCAGGCCGGCACCGTGCGGCCGGACAGCGGCCAGGCCGGCGGAGGCTCCACCGGGGCCGCCGAGGGTTCCGGACCGACCGTGACGTGCGGGCCGTCCCAGGAGATCAGTAATGGGTACGTCCGCCCGCCGTGCTCGACGCGCACCGTCACCGCCAGCCCCGGGTGGGCGCCGACGACCTGGCGTACCACCTCGGCCACCTCCTCGACCGGCCCCCAGCCGGCCACCTCGCCGGCGGTGTCCCGCCCAGCGTGCCGCCCCAGCCCGGCATTGCGGGCGTCGGTGTGGCCGCTCCCGAGGTTGGCCGGTCCACCGGCCGGACCCGGCGGTGTCGCGCTCTCGTCACGGTCGTTGGCCCGCCGGCGCAGCGCCTCCTCGCGCCGGGCCAGCCGGGCCAGCGTCTCGTCCAGGTCGCCCCTCACCAGATCACCCCTTCCCGCCACGGCCGGAGCCGGTCGGCTCAGGCCCTCCTGTCCCGGGTGGCCCGGTCCAGCGCACGATCCAGGACGACCAGCAGGGCGTCCCGCACCGAGAGCCGATCCCGGGCGTCGAACTGCACCAGAGGTACATGATCTCCGATGGCCAGTGCCCACCGGATCTCACCCAGCTCCAGGGCCAGCCGCCCGTCGAAGGCGTTGACCCCGACCACGAACGGCAGACCGGCCCGCTCGAAGAAGTCGATCGCCGGGAAGCAGTCGTCCAGCCGGGCGCTGTCGACCACCACCAGCGCGCCGAGCGCGCCCCGGGCGAGGTCGTCCCACATGAAGCCGAACCGGGCCTGCCCCGGAGTGCCGAACAGGTACAGCTTCAGGCTTCGGTCGATGGTCACGCAACCGAAGTCCATCGCCACGGTGGTGGTGGTCTTGGTCGACCGGCCGCCCGGGTCGTCCACACCGATCCCGGCGCTGGTCATCTCGGCCTCGGTGGTCAGCGGCGCGATCTCGGAGATCGCCCCGACCGTGGTGGTCTTGCCCACCCCGAACCCGCCGGCAATCAGGATCTTGACCGGGACGGGCGGTGCGGCCGGCGAACGGTGGGCCGGTGGTGGCGTCGCCCCGGTGCTGGTCGGCAGCCGGTACGGCGGAGGTGGCGCGGCCGGTGGCTGGCCGGTGCGCCCGAGCGCGGGGCCGATGCCCGGCGACGTGCCGTAGCGGGCGGCGGCGCTGTTGCCGGCGAGTCCCCCGAGCGGGGCGACCGGCCATTCAGGAGATCGCACGGAGTCCATCAATCACTCGCAGGATGAGGTCGGGGTCGAAGGCGTGGTCGGCTTCGGTGACGTGCACATCCAGGTGCCCGGCGGCACGCAGGTCGCCGACCAGGACCCGGGTCACGCCGAAGTGCAGCCGGGTCCGGGCGGAGAGTTCGGCCACCGAGATCGGCTCGGCGCAGAGCGCGATGATCGCCTGGAGCTCCGGTGCCAGCGGGACGGCCGGCGGGGTGATCCACGGGCCGGTGTCCGGGCGGAGGGTCACCTGCGACTCCAGCCCGATCGCCGGGTCCGCGCCCGCCACCCGTCCGGAGGTGAGCACGAACGGTCGGGGACCGGCCGGCCAGCCGACACCCGCCTCCGGCGCTGGTTCCGGGGACCCGCCGCCGTCGGTGGGGGGCGCCGCTCGCAGGTAGGGACGGATCCGGGCCCCGGGTCCCGGGTCCGGGTCCTCACCGGCGACGTCGCGGGTCATTGCTGGACGGCGTTCTTCAACTCGACGATCAGCCGCGGCGTGAGGGCGCCGCCGGCACGCCCGGCGAAGAGCGTCATCTCGTACGCGACCGTGCCCAGGTTCGCCGACCGGTCCGCGACCACGCCGAGCACTGATCCACTGCTGATCGCGCTGATCAGCAGGTAACCGTCGGCCATGTCGACGATGACCCGGTTGAGGCCGCCGAGCGCGTACCAGCTGGCCGCCCCGCCGGCGAGGCTGGTCATGCCGGAGACCACGGCGGCCAACCGCTCCGCGTTGGACCGGTCCTTGATGGCCGACATGGCCATCAACAGCCCGTCGGAGGAGACCGCTATCGCCTCCAGCACCCCGGCCGTGCTGGAGGTGAAGGAGTCCAGCAGCCAGTTGAACGTGCGGGCCTCCGGACTGAGGTCCCCGCCGTTGCCGGACTGGCTCTGGTGGTCGACGTTGTCGTGCAGGAAGGGGCTGGTCACTGGGCTGATCCTTCTTCGTTCCGGCGGTCTGGGCTGACTTCGCGGAGAGCGCGGGCGACGCCCGCCTCAAAATCGGTGATGAGATCGCGGACCTCGGCCGGGTCGCCGAGGTGCGGACTGGCCGGTTGGGCGGGCGCGGTGGCGGTGACGTTCGCCCCGGGCACCCGCCGGCTCAGCAGTGGCCGGCCCGGCGTCGCCCCGTTGCTGTCGGCCACCGCGGGGGCGGGACCACCCGGACTGGTGCGCGGGTCGACCGTGACGCCCGGGTGGCCGTTGCCGGGGGCGGCATTCAGCTCCGCCCGTCGTACGCCGGACTGGAACGCCTCGACGAGCGCGCGGGCGGCGGCCGGGTCGGCGCCGGTGGCGTCCACCGGGCCGACCGGCGCGGAGGCGGCGGGCAGGCTGGCCCCGGGCAGCCGCTGCCGGACCCGCGGGCCGGTCGGCGTGCCCGATGGTCCGGTGCCGGTGCCGGCGCCGGCACGGTGCGGCCCGGGTGGCGGATGCCGGCGGCGGCGATGCCCGGGCCGCCACCGGTCGCCCCACGCCCCGGTCGTCGGGGCAGGCCCGACTCGGTGGTGGGGAGGTCGACCGGTGCGGGTGACGTCGTGTTGGCGCCGGTGCCGACCGGTTCCCCGGCGCCGAACGCGTCCCAGGACGCACCGGACTCCAGACTGCGGGTGGCCCGGCTGAGCACGTCCGAGTCGAAGCCGGCCGGTGCCGCGGTGGCCGTGAGGGATCGTGCGCCCCGGCTGTGGCCGAGCGCGGCCGGCGAGCGCCGGTCCCGGTCCGGCACGGTGGCCCGGGCGACGGTGGCCCCGGCCCGGTCGGCGCGGCGGAGCACCAGCGACGCCGGTGGGATCTCCAGTTGGGCGGTCACCCCGCCGCCGTCGGTGGCGGTCAGGCTCACCGCCCAGCCGTGGCGGCGGGCCAACCGGCCCACCACGAAGAGGCCGAGCACCTCGGTCGGTGTCAGGTCGAGGCGCTCCCGCCGGGTGAGCCGTGCGTTCTCCTCGGCCAGCCGCTGCTCGGTCATCCCGATGCCGCGGTCCACCACCGTGATCCGGGCACCGAGCCCGGACGCCTCACCGGCCACCAGCACCCGCGTGTGCGGCGGGGAGAAGATGGTGGCGTTCTCCATCAGCTCGGCCAGCGCCAGAACGAGGTCGCCGACCACGGCCGGCGCGGCCGAGATGCCCGCCGGCACCCGCACCTCCACCCGGGTGTAGTCCTCGATCTCGCCGAGCGCCAGCCGCACCACGTCGGCCAGCGGCACCGGCGCGGTGTGCGCGTCCGCCCCGGCCGAGCCGGAGAGCACCACCAGGCTGCCGGCGTTGCGGCGCAGCCGGCTGGAGATGTGGTCGAGCCGGTACAGGTGCTCCAGCCGGCCCGGGTCGACCTCCTGCTGCTCCAGCCGGTCGATCAGCGCGAGCTGCCGCCCCACCAGGTTCTGGGTACGTCGGCCGACGTGGCCGAACATCTGCGCCACGTTGCGCCGACCGGCGACCTGCCGCTCGACCAGCCGGGCCGCGGTGCTCTGCACACGGTCGAAGGCGCGGGCCAGGTCGCCGATCTCGTCGTTGGCCCGGATGTCCACCGGATCCAGCCGGACCGGCTGGGCGCTCTCCGCCTCGTCGTCGGTGACCCGGACCAGTTCCGCCTCGGCGACCCGGGCGACCCGGTCGGCGGAGCGGGTGAGCCGGGTCAACGGCCGGGCCACCGTACGGGCGACGGCCGTGCTGAGCAGCACCACCAACGCCAGGATCAGCGCCGCGGCGCCTCCGACCAGGTACGCGGCGGTCAGCGCTCGCCGCTGCTCGGCGGTCACCTCGGCGAGTACGTCGGCGACCAGCTTCTTCTCCACGAACTGGCCGAGCCGGATCATCGAGCGGACGGACGGGAAGAGCACGTCCAGTGGAACGTCGCGGATCGCACCGGCCGGGTCCCGGGCGCTGGTGACCAGGAAGTCGGCGCTGGTACGGGCGGTCACGGCCACGTCGTTGAGCCGGGCCACCGTCAACTGTTCGGGCGTGATCAGACTGCGGAAGCGCTGGCTGTCCACCTGGAGGGCGGCCATGCACGCCACGTACCCGGCGCTGGCCTGCGCGCTGCCGGTCGCCTTGACCAGCACGATCAGGGTGGCGCACGCGCCCAGCCCCTCGTCGGCGCGCAGCAGCCCGTCCAGGGCCAGCACCTGGCGGCCCGGCCGGGTGTCGGTGTCCACGCTGAACGCCAGCCGCAGCGACTCGATCATTCCTCGGTTGACCGGGCCGAACGCGTCCATCACCTGGATCGGGTTCGCGGCCCGGGCGAGGACGGCGGTCCGCAGGTCGATGAGGCTGGACACCCCGTACAGGGCGTGCTCGACCTGGTCGGTCAGCGCGTCGCTCCCTTCGGCCCGCAGGTCGGCGACCCGGTCGTCCACGTCGGCGGTCTTGCGGACCAGTTCGGCGCGTTCCACTCGGCCGAGCAGGAAGCCGACCGAGAGGATGCGTTCCTGCTGGAGGTCCTGCACCAGGCTGCCGACCCGGCTGGCGAGTCGCACCCGCTCGGCGATGTCGCTGGAGCGCTGGGCCGCGGCCACCCGGTCGAGCACCACAGGCACGGCGAGGCCGACCATGCTGAGCAGGGGGATCACCACGAGCAGCGCGAGCTTGCCGCGGATCCGGAGCCTACCGAGCAGCATCGGACGGCCCCCACTGGGCGGATTCCGGGTCGCGCGTCGCGCCGACCGGTTGCAGCGATCGCGGGTCACCGGGCCGGCCGGTGCGGATCGCCGACTGCCAGGCGTCGCCCGATGGCGGGATGTCGCGGCTCACCATGGGCGCTGCGGGCATCGCGGCTCGGCGACGGGCCCGACGGCCGGCGGCGAGCAGCAGCGCGGCGAGCCAACCCAGCAGCAGCACGGCGGCGACCCCGGCGCCGGTTGTCAGCCAGCGGTCCCGGTCCAGCCCGTCGATCCGCTCGACCAGCAGGGCGTCCAGCTCGCTGAGGATGACCGGCTGGAGCTGGAGGGCGGCCGTGTGCGTGTCGAGCCGGGCGGCGGCCAGCCGGGCCGGGTGCACCGCGCCCGTGCCGGGGGCCGGGGCGGAGTGCGCGGCCAGCGCCTCCACCGAGCGCTGGTAGGTGTCCAGCGGGGTGAGCACGTTCGCGCCGAGGTCGGTGCTTTCCGAGCTGTCCACCGCGGAGCGCAGGTTGTCGACCAGGTCGGTGGCGGGCGCCAGGGCGGCCACCCGCAGGCCGGTCAGCTCGATCAGGCTGCGGGTCTGTTCGGCGGCCGGCCGGCGGGGAGCGAGCGTGCCCAGGTCGGCGAGCCGGCCGGCGAACACCACCGCCTCCGGCAGCTCCTGGCCGGCGCTGTCCTGAAGGAAGAAGGAGTCGGCACCCGGGTCGCGAACCAGCCCCGAGCTTTCCCGGACCTTGCGATGCAGCGCCAGCAGCAGATCGCTGACCTCGCCGTACGCGGTGTAGGCGGACTCGGGGTCGGTGGGGCTGCGATCGCGCAGCGCCTCCAGTTTGGCCCGCAGCCCGGCCCAGCGTTCCTGGCTGCGCAGCTCGGTGCCGATCCGGGCGTCCACCGCGGCGGCGTCCTCGACCGCGCGGGTCAGCGCCTCGCCGGGAGCGGGGCGGCCGTTGACCGCGGCGGACTGGGCCTCGACCAGGGCGTCGGTGACCGGGGCGAGGGCGCGGAGGTACTGCACGCCGAGCCGTTCCCGGGCGGCCAGGTCGCGGTTGTCACCGGTCTGCCGCCAGGTCTGCGTGAGGAGCAGACCCACCGGCGCCAGCAGCGCCGCGACGAGCAGCAGCGGCAGCAGTCGGCCCCACATGGACGGCCGTCGACGGGCCCGTGGCGCGGGGACTGTCATGTGTGTCTCCTCCGGCGTCGGGCGGGGGATCGGCGCGGTGTCGGGTTCGCCGACGAGTCCCGTGCACCGGACCGGAAAACTAGCCGAATCGTCCGTGGGCGAACCGGGTGCTGCTCAGTCAGGTTTGCGTCACTTCGAGCGATGTCACCGTTCGTCCGGGTCGCCGGCACGTTGTGTTCCATCGGGGGTGTGACATGAAGGGATCGAGGTGGATATCCGCCGAAGATCGGAATTCACGTGATCCGAACTCAACTCACTGCGCAGCCTTCGACGGTGCGCGGTCGCATCTAGCCGAATCGCCGATCGGGGCAACCGGACGGACGTACGGCGGATCTCAGCCAACGCTCAGCCTGCGGCCCGTACCGTGTGCCGCATGAGATCGCCGTCGCCGGCCGCGTGGTTCCGGCGTGCCCTGCCCACCCGCCGCCGAGCGATCGCCGCAGCAGCGGTCGTCGTGCTCCTGGCGGCTGCCGTGACCTGGGCGGTGTGGCCGCGGGGATCGGGCGTACGCACCGAGAGCGCGATGCTCACGGTCCGCTCCGGACCGGCCGGCGACCAGCCGGTGGACCTGGACACCACCTTCTACCTGCCGACCGACGCCTCGTCCGGTCGGAAGGTGCCGGCGGTGCTGCTGGCGCACGGGTTCGGCGGCACCAAGGAGTCGGTGCGCTCCGACGCGGAGGAGTTCGCCGGGCGCGGCTACGCGGTGCTCACCTGGACCGCGCGGGGCTTCGGCCGCAGCGGCGGCGAGATCCACCTGGACAGCCCGGACTACGAGGTACGCGACGCGCAACGACTGCTGGACTGGCTGGCCGCCCGGCCGGAGGTGCGCACCGACGGCGCCGGCGACCCGAAGGTCGGTGTGGTTGGCGGCTCGTACGGCGGTGGGTTGGCGCTGCTGCTGGCCGCCCAGGACCGCCGGGTGGACGCGATCGTCCCCATGATCACCTGGAACGACCTGTCCCGGGCGTTCCTGCCGGAGAGCACCGGCGGAGCGCCGACCGAGGGCGTGTTCAAGAAGGGCTGGGCCGGTCTCTTCTTCGGTGGGGGCGGCAACGTGGGCACCGGCCCGGCCGGGCTCTCCGGAGGGACCGCCGCCCAGCCCGAGGGAGCACCCGCGTCAGCCGGCCCGCCCAGCCCGGGGCCGGGCGCCGGCCCGGGCACCGGTCCCGGTGGCGTTCCGGCGGGTGCCGCCGACCCGTCCTGCGGCCGGTTCGCCGCCGACGTGTGCGCCGCGTACCTGCGGATCGCCACCACCGGCCGGGCCGACCAGGCCGCCGTGGACCTGCTGCGCCGGTCCAGCCCGGCGGGCGTGCTGGACCGGATCGCGGCGCCCACCCTGCTGGTGCAGGGCGAGGCGGACACCCTCTTCCCCCTCGGCGAGGCGGACGCCAACGCGAAGGGCATCGCCGCCGCCGGCACGCCGGTACGGGTCGCCTGGTTCACCGGCGGGCACGACGGCGGTGCGGGCCCCCGTTCGGACTCGGACCGGGTGAAGTTCCTGACCGTCCAGTGGCTGGACCACTACGTCAAGGGCGAGGGCGACGCGCCCGGCGACGACTTCACCTGGTCGCGGATCGCCGGCTTCGACGCGCTCGACCGGGGCCTGGTCGCGACCGGCTTCCGCCGCACCGACTACCCGGGCCTGGTTGGCACTGCCCGCCGGGAGGTCACGGTCGCCGGCCCGGCCCAGCCGATCGCGAACCCCCCGAACGGCAACCCGGCCGCCATCTCCTCGGTGCCGTTCGCCGGCGGCCTCGCCTCGCTGCTGGACGGGGTGGCCGGCGACGTGCCCGGCCAGCACGCCCGTTTCGAGTCGGCGCCGCTGACCGATGCGGTCGACGTGGCGGGCGCCCCCACCGTCACCCTGCGGGCCGCCTCACCGACCGGCGAGGCGGTGCTCTTCGTCAAGCTCTACGACGTCGACCCGGACGGCGCGGCCACCCTGCCGAACGGGCTGGTCGCCCCGGTCCGGCTCACCGGCCTGCCGCAGCGGGTGCAGGACGCCCGCCCGGTCACCGTGACGCTGCCCGGGATCGTCCGCCGGGTCGAGGCCGGTCACCAGCTGCGGCTGGTGGTGGCCAGCTCCGACCAGGCGTACACCACGCCGGCCCAGCCCACCGTCTACACGGTGGCGGCGGACGGCGCGGTCAGCCTGCCCACGGTCAGCGGGGAGCCGATCCCCACCACGGCGACGATCTGGCGCTGGGTGCTCGCCGGCCTGCTCGCCGCCATCGCGATCGGCCTCGTCGTGGTCGTGGCCGTGGTCCGCCGCCGGCACCGCCGGCAGGACCGCTCCGTGCACCCGGAGTACGCGGGCACGCCGCTGGCCGTGCGCCGGCTGCGCAAGGAGTACGCGGACGGCTTCGTCGCGGTGTCGAACGTGGACTTCGAGGTCCATCCGGGTCAGGTGGTGGGCCTGCTCGGGCCGAACGGCGCCGGCAAGACCACCACGCTGCGGGTGCTGATGGGGCTGACCCAGCCGACCGCCGGGGAGATCTACGTCTTCGGCCGACGGCTGGTGCCCGGCTCGCCGGTGCTGTCCCGGATCGGCGCGCTGGTGGAGGGGCCCGGTTTCCTGCCGCACCTGTCGGGTCTGGACAACCTGAAGGCGTACTGGCGGGCCACCGGGCGGCCGTGGGAGGACGCGCATTTCGACGCGGCACTGGAGATCGCCGGCCTGGGCGACTCGGTGCACCGGAAGATCAAGAACTACAGCCACGGGATGCGCCAGCGGCTGGCCATCGCGCAGGCCATGCTGGGCCTGCCGGAGCTGCTGGTGTTGGACGAGCCGACCGACGGGCTCGATCCGCCGCAGATCGCCGAGATGCGCCGGGTGCTCCAGCGGTACGCCACGGACGGCCGGGCCGTGCTGGTCTCCAGCCACCTGCTGGCCGAGGTGGAGCAGACCTGTACGCACGCGGTGGTGGTGAACAAGGGCCGGATCGTGGCGTCCGGGCCGGTGGAGGAGATCGTGGGCGAGTCGCCGAGCGTCCTCTTCGACGTCACCGACCCGGTGGCGGCGCGGGCGGTGCTGGACCGGCTGCACGGGGTCCGGGTGCTGCCGGAGAGCGACGGTCAGCTGGTGGTCGACACCAACGGCACGGCCCGCAGCGACGTGGTGGCCGAGTTGGTGCGCGCCGGCATCGGGGTGGACCGGGTGGTGCCCCGGCGCCGCCTGGAGGACGCGTTCCTCGCCCTGGTGGGCGAGAACTCTCGGGGAAGCGGTGACCGGTGATGGCTGGCTCTTCCGTCGAGACGCCGATGGGCGTCACCGATCCGGCCGGTGCGGCCCGGGGCTACCGGCCGTCGGCGACGATGCCGTTCGGCGCGGAGTTCCGCCGGCAGGCGTCCCGGCGGCGGACTCAGCTGGCGCTCGGGTTCATGGTCCTGCTGCCGCTGATCATCCTGGTCGCCTTCCAGTTCAACTCGGGCGGCGACGACGACAACGGCAACAACGAGTTCGCCAGTCTGGTCGACCTGGCCACGTCCGGCGGGCTCAACTTCACCCTGTTCTCGATCTTCGTGTCGGCGTCGTTCCTGCTCGTGGTCGTCGTCGCGCTGTTCTGCGGCGACACGGTGGCCAGCGAGGCGAGCTGGGGCAGCCTGCGTTACCTGCTGGCGATCCCGGTGCCCAGGGCCCGGCTGCTCACCGTGAAGCTGGTGGTCGCGCTCGCGTACTCGGGGCTGGCCCTGCTGTTGCTGGCCGGCACGGCCCTGGCCGCGGGCACCCTGCGGTACGGCTGGTCGCCGTTGCGCAGCACGGTCGCCGCCGAGCTGGAGCCGACCGAGGGGCTGCTCCGGCTGCTGGCCGTGCTCGGCTACCTGGCGGTCGTCCTGCTGGTGGTCGCCGGCCTGGCGTTCCTGCTGTCGGTGACCACGGACGCCGCGCTGGGCGCGGTGGGCGGCGCGGTGCTGCTGTGGATCCTGTCCAGCATCCTGGACCAGATCACCGCCCTCGGCGTGCTGCGCGACTTTCTGCCCACCCACTTCAGCACCGCCTGGCTGGGACTGCTCTCCACCCCGGTGCAGACCGACGACGTGGTACGCGGCTGCATCTCGGCGATCAGCTACGCGACGCTGTTCTGGGGGCTGGCGTTCTGGCGCTTCACCCGCAAGGACATCACCTCATAGCCGGCTGTCCGATGGGCTCACCGGCGGTGGGGCGGGCCGCGTCGGCACCGGCGTGGACGGCTCTGCCTTCTTCCAGGCACTGACGCCGATCCGGCCGGTGTTGCCCACGTCGATCGGGCCGTCCGGGTCGACGTCCTCGGCCGGCTGCCCGGCGGCGGGTGCGACCCGAAGGTATTCCCCGTTGGTGGCCACCACCTTCGAATCGGTGACCAGGTTGCGCCAGAGCACCGCGGCGGTGGCCCGTTCCCCGGTCTGCAGGGTGACCTCCCGGGGCGGCTGGTCGAAGCCCGACGTGATCCCCTTCGCCCCGGGCAGCACGCGCAGGATGATCAGCTTGCGGTCCTCGTCCAGTACCCGCGGCGCCGGGTATCCCTTGATCCGGTAGGGGCGGTCGCCGCAGTTGACCAGCTCCAGGCCGAGGGCGCGCAGCCCCATGGCGGCGTCCGACCCGGTCGACCGGATCCGGACACCGGACTCCGGGCAACCGGCCAGCGGGTCGACGCTCGCCGTCGGGCTGGGCGCGCCCGGCCGGCCGTTCGTGACCGCCGGCGGCGGGCTCGGGCCGTCCCCGGCCTGGCCGCGATGGTCGGCGGGGGCGCAGGCGCCGAGCGCGAGCACCATGACGACCGCCGCGCTGGTCCGTCGCGCTGTCGCAGCGTCGTGGAAGATCATTCACCGATCCTTGCCCATGTGGGCTTCCCACCGCCGCCCGGCCCCTCGCTATCGGCAGCTCTCGCGGACGTCAGCCTCGGTTGGACTGGGTGAGGACCGCGTCCAGTAGGCCGGGGTAGAGGCGGTCCAGTTCGTCGCGGCGGAGGCGGACGTAGCGGCTGGTGCCGGCGGCGCGGGTGCGGGTCAGGCCGGCCTCGCGCAGCACCTTCAGGTGGTGACTGCGGGTCGCCTTGGAGACGCCGATCTCGAACGTGCCACAGGCGCGCTCGCCGCCCTCGGCGAGCGCCCGCACGATCTGTAGCCGCACGTCGTCGGCGAGTGCGGCCAGCACGGCGGTGACCGGTACGGCGGCCAGGTCGGGTTCGTGCGGCTCCATGTGACCAGTGTAACCGTTGTTCGACAATCGTCGAACATCTCCCTAGGGTCGGTGTCGTTGGTTCGAAAGTACTCGAACATTGGAGCTGACGATGCGATCCCGCGCCGCCGCCTACCCGTTACTCGCCGTGCTCAGTTGGGGAGTGATGTTCCCGATCCTGGCCAGTGCGCTGACCTGGGTCGATCCGCTCAACCTGACCACCGCCCGCTACCTGCTGGCCACTGTCATCCTGGTCGGCATCCTGCTGCTCCGCGAGGGCGCCGGCGCGCTGCGGCTCGGCGGCCGGGCGGTCGAGGTGGCGGTGCTCGGCGCGGTCGGCTTCGCCGGCTTCAACGTGCTCACCAACCTGGCGCTCGAACACGCCGCACCGCAGCAGGTCGCCCTCTTCGTGGCGACCACCCCGGTCATCACCCAGCTGGTCCGCTGGGTCCGCGACGGCGTACGCCCGAAGCCGCTCCTGCTGGCCCTCTCCCTGGTGGCGCTTCTCGGCGTCGGCCTGGTGATCACGCGCGGGAGCCTGGCCGGGCTCGGTCAGTTCGGCCTCGGCGGTCTGATGATGATCGGCGCGGTGTTCGGCTGGGCCATCTACACCCACGGCGCCAGCCGGTTCGGCGGCTGGTCGCCGCTGCGGTACACCACCCTCACCGCGCTCGCCGGCACGGCCGCCATGCTCGCCGCGAGCGTGCTCGCCGACGGCATCGGCTGGCAGCACGCGCCGGGAGCCGCCGACCTGGTGGCGGTCGCGCCGCAGTTGGCGTACGCCGTGATCGTGGGCGCCGTGGTCGCGGTGCTGGCCTGGAACACCGGCGTGCAGCGGCTCGGCACCGCCAACGCCGCGCTCTTCATGAACCTGGTCCCGGTGACCACCTTCGCAGTGCAGATCGCCCGCGGCTACCGGCCCGAGCCGGTCGAGCTTGTCGGGGCCGCGATCACCATCGCCGCCCTGGTCGCCGCCAACGTGGCGACCCGCGCCCGCACCGCCGCGGTGCCCGCGGACCAGGCGACCGCCGTCGTCGACCGGACGGCGGTCGTCGACCCGGTCGCGGTGGTGGCCCGCTAACCGGCCGGCCGAGTCAGATCGACGGCGCAGGTCGTCCCGGCCGCCGCCGGCCGATCGCTCACCTGGCGGGACGCCGGGAGCCTCCCGTCGCCGCATTGCCTAGACTCGGCGGCACAACTGAATACCTCATCCAGAGGGGCTGAGGGATACGGCCCGACGACGCCCCGGCAACCACCCCGCGCGCTCACCGCTGAGCGCCCCGCGGGGCAGGTGCCAATTCCGTCCCCGCCGCACCGTGCGATGCGGGGAAAGATGAGAGGACCCTCGACATGACGTCGACGCTCGCCGCCTCCGGCATCGACACCTCCGCCAGCCCCGCCCGCGCCCTGGTCTGCCGCGCCTGTTCGGCCCGCTACCCGCTCGCCGCCCAGCACGCCTGCTACGAGTGTTTCGGCCCGCTGGAGGTCGACTACGACGCCACAGCCCTGGCCACGGTCACCCGTGAGCGGATCGAGGCCGGCCCGGACAACATCTGGCGGTACGCCGCGCTGCTGCCCGCCGGTCAGGACCCGTCCACCCGCGTCACCCTGAACCCGGGGCTCACCCCGCTGGTAGCGGCCCCGCACCTCGCCGCCGAACTGGGCATCACCGCGCCGCTCTGGGTCAAGGACGACAGCGCCAACCCGACCCACTCGTTCAAGGACCGGGTCGTATCGGTGGCGCTCACCGCCGCCCGGGCGCTCGGCTTCACCCGGTTCGCCTGCGCCTCCACCGGTAACCTGGCCAACTCGGTGGCCGCGCACGCCGCCCGCGCCGGGGTGCCCTCGGTGGTCTTCATCCCGAGCGACCTGGAGCAGGGCAAGGTCATCACCACCGCGGTCTACGGCGGTGACCTGGTCGCCATCGACGGCTCGTACGACGATGTGAACCGGCTCTGCGGCGAGCTGGTGGAGACCGACGAGTTCGAGGACACCGCGTTCGTCAACGTCAACGTCCGGCCGTACTACGCCGAGGGCTCCAAGACACTCGGGTACGAGGTGGCCGAGCAGCTCGGTTGGCGGATCCCGGCCCAGGTGGTCATCCCGATGGCCAGCGGCGAGCTGCTCACCAAGATTGACAAGGCGTTCTCCGAGCTGGTCGAGATCGGTCTGGTCGAGGCGCCGGCCGGCGGCTGGAAGGTCTTCGGCGCCCAGTCCGCCGGCTGCAACCCGATCGCCACCGCCCTGCACGCCGACACCGACACGATCACCCCGGTCAAGCCCACCGGCATCGCCAAGTCGCTCAACATCGGCGACCCGGCCGCCGGCCTCTACGCCCTGGAGGCGGTCCGCCGCACGGACGGCTGGATGGAGTACGCCGACGACGACGAGATCCGCGCCGGCATCCGACAGTTGGCACGTACCACCGGGGTCTTCGCCGAGACCGCGGGCGGGGTCACCGTGGCGGTGCTGCGCAAGCTGGTCGAGTCCGGCCGGCTCGACCCCACGGCGGAGACGGTCGTGTTCAACACCGGCGAGGGCCTGAAGACCATCGACGCGGTAGCCAACCAGGTCGGCCCGACGCACCACATCAAGCCCTCCCTCCGCGCCGCCCGAGACGCCGGCCTCCTGGGCTGACCCAGGTTCGTTCCCACCCGTGCCGGGGATGGGGGATCGCCCGGATGGGGGATCGGGCCGATCCGCCGGGTAACTGGCATTTAGCTGTGAGTGTGGAAAACCCGCCGCTCTGGACTTGACGGCAGGAACCGGACGGCGCAAGATGCTCCGTGCGGGAGGGCATTTCGCCGGAGACTTTTGAAGTTCTTGCGACCCAACGCCGGAGGCGTTGTGCGAGTGTCCCTCCCGACCACGTCCGATCGGGCCAGCGATTAATTCGCTGGCCCGATCGCGTTTCCGAGGTGCACGCTCGGCGGCATGAACATCACCATCGCGTCATTCGACGGCGCCGACCGGGCCGCGGTCGACGAGGCGTTCCGGATCGGCGCGGCGGCCAACGACGCCGACCTGCCGGACTTCCCGCCCTTCTGCCGGCGGCGCTTCGACGCGTTCTTCCACACCCCGATGCCCGGCACCGAGACCCTCTGGGCGCTGGCCCGGCTGGACGGCGTGCCGGCCGGATACCTCCAGCTCGAGCTTCCGCAACTGGACAACACCGACAACGCCACGGCGGAGGTGGTGGTGGACCCGGCGCTGCGGCGGCGGGGCGTCGGCCGGGAGTTGCTGGCGCACGGCGTACGTCTGCTGCGCGAGCGCGGTCGCAAGCGGGTGCTCGGCATGGCGGTCTCCGCGCTGCCCGGCGGTTCTTTATGGACCATATCGGTCGTCAAGCCACACCGGGTCGCCGACGGCAAC